>JALOSH010000391.1 GCA_025458545.1 Hydrogenophaga sp. | reverse complement strand
CCACACTAGGCGCTGCGCCGGCTCAGAAAAGCAGCCAGCAACGCCGGGCACTGATCGCGCAAGGCCTTGCGCAGTCGCAGATCGGTGGGCTGCTGCGCCAGCTGCACGGCCAGCCGCAAGCTTTCGGCGCCCGGTCGCTGATCGGCCGGGTCCGGCAAGGGACCGTCACAGCCGCGGATCAGTCGCGCCCACGCGGGAAAAGCGTGCAGCGGCAAGGACTCATCCAGATCGCACCAGGCCTCCCAGTGCGCAGCCCAGCGACGACTGGCACCGAGCCAGCGCTCGGCGGATGCAGGCCAGGCCAGACAGAGTTCCACCACATCGGCGTCGACGCGGTCGTGCATCCCGGCCTGTTCACTCAGCTCTGCATGCCAGTAGCGCAGCGGCGCCTCCATGCACCAGCGCGGATCGCGCTCGATCGCCGCCACGGCTTGCGCCGCGTCTCCCAGCAATTGCCACAGATAAGCCGGATGCGCGCGACGCTCCGGGAGCGCGACGACCGCCTGATCGATCGCGGGGGCTGCTGGATCCGCCCGCGCCGACACGTCCTGCGGGATGACGCTACGCGACAACAGCGCGCGGAGCGCCGGCTGGATCAGCACCATCGCCCGGGTGTGCAGACAGCGCTTTGCCGCAGGCCACAGCTCCCCCTCCAGCCACGCCACCGCCTGCGCCACGTCCTGCCAGCGCAAATCGCGGCGCTCGATCAGTTCCAGACAGCGTTCGCCATCGACCACGAAGTCGGCGTAGGCCGAGACGGATCGCAAGGCCGCCAGACCATCGCGAGCTTCGTCGACCGCGAAATTCAGCAAGGAGCGCCGCACGCGGTTGGCGGTCAGCTCGGCCGGCGAATCCCGAAACAGATCCAACTGCACGCCTTCCGCGTGATCCGGCAGGGCAAGGTCGAACGGATCGGGCGGTGTCCCGAGGTCCCGGGTCGAAGGCATCGGTGGATCGGCGTGTGATGAGCGGCTGGCGGATGATCCTCGAAACCGCGGGCTGCATCCTCGAAATCGCAGTGCGATACGGTGGAGTGTGCGCAGTGGTGCAGGGCAACGCGTTGGCGGAATCAGGAGTCTGGTCTTCGGGTTCAAGGCATGCCATTACACACACATCTTCGAAAATCCATCAAAATCAAAGGCTTGCGAAGAGTCCTGACATGTCGCCTGCGACCTGATTAAATCCTTTGAGATCAACGACTTGGCGAGGTGCTGGCTGGGTCTCGGAAAGATGTGCGTAATGGGATGGGTTCAAGGCACCGAGCTGGAACGCAGCGTCCACCGCTGCGGCAACCGGGCCTGCGGTTGGCTGCGGCGTGAAGTCCTGCAGCAGCGTCGCCATGGCCAGCGTGATTTCTACCAACCCCACCTGCTGTCCAATGCAGCTGCGCGGCCCCGCCCCGAACGGGAAATACGCGTAGGCGGGCCATGCGGGCGGCGCCAGAAAGCGCCGGGGAGAAAAAGCCGCAGGCGCCTCGAACCAGCGCGGATCGCGGTGCGTGACCCAGGGCGTGAGCACCACCAGATCATTGCGCGATATCTTGGCTTCGCCGACCTGAGTGTCGCGCAGCGCCCGGCGGGGAAACAGCGCGTATGCGGGTGGAAAGAGCCGCAGCGCCTCGTTGAGCGCCGCCCGCAACACCAGGAGTTGCTCGTGGTCGTCCAACACCGCCGGGCGACCCTGGAGCACCGTGTCCACTTCGGCGTGGACCTGCGCCAACACCTCCGGGTTCTGTGCCAGCAAGTGCCCCAACCAGCACAGCGCCGCTCCATTGGTTTCGTGCCCGGCAATGAGCAGGGTCACGGCATCGTCGCGGGCCTTGTGGGGATCGCCGTCCAGCAGCATCGACAACAGATCGCCGGCTTCATCTCGGGGCGCAGCCAGCCGCTCTTCGATCATCTGCGTCACCAAACGATCCATGGTCTGCATGGCCCAGCGCTTCTCAGGGCCCCGACCAAAGGGCTGCCACAGTGGCGTGCGCCAGAGACCAGCAGTTTCGGAGTAAGCCACATCGGAAAAGATGGCCACGGCTCGCGCAATCGCCTCGCGCTGCGCCTCGGTCTGGCGGCCGAACATGGCATCCAGGGCAATGTCCAGAGCCAGCCCAGCCATCTCGCGGTCGCTGTCCAGCATCACCCCACCATCGGGGCCACACCGAGCCGCCCAAGACTGCGCCAGGCGGGCGGCCTGTGCCACGCTGCGCTCGGCATATCGCGCCATCCGGCGGCGTGCGAATACGGGCAATACGTAACGACGACGGGCGCGCCAGGCATCCCCTTCCTGAATGAGCAGGCTCTGGCCATTCCATTGCGCAAGCACGCGCATCGGGCGTTCAAAGCGGACGAAGTCGCTGGCGCAATCGGTCAGCAAGGCCTCTATTTCGCGAGGGTGAAACAGCAGCCACAGGCGGTAGGGACCCAAGCGGATCCGGGCGCAATCCCCCTGGCGCTGGTGTTGCTCAGCGTAAAAATCCAGCGGCGCATATCTCAATCGCCACAAGGCGGTCAAACCCAGCATCAGTCTGCTTCCCGGTCTTGATTCGGCATCAATCCACGCACCGGCAGCAAAATGAGCAACGCCGCGGATCCCACCATCATGGCCGCGAAGTTGGCACGGGTCAGCGCCATGGCCCAAGCGGCGCAGCCTGTGAAGCTCCGCTGGTCGCGGTATCGCATGCGCGCCCCCGGCACACCCTCACACACCAGGCCGACGGGCTGCAGCGCCTGGAGCACCGCCACCGCCGCATGCTGGACGGAGCACCTGGCATCGAAGGTGAGGGTTGCGCGGTCAGAGGCTGGTTGCCAAGGCTTCCATCGCGGGAACCACTCGGGCACCTGACTGCGGTACCTGGGCCAGTCGACCGGAAAGCGCCGCTCGAGGTCGTGCCGGTGGTGCCAGCGCACCATGCCCAGTACAAACGCAACGGCCATGCCCGCCCCGCCCAGAACCCATGGATTCCATAACAACCATCCCAACACCAAAAAACCAAGAGCCGTTGAAAGCTGCATGGGATTGCATACGTAGGCGTAAACGCCCGAGGTCACCAGCCGCTGCGTCGGATCGAGCGGAATCGGCGTACCTTCACCGTAGAGCACGAACATCTGCACACTGCTCCAGCCCAAAGTAGCGACCGCTGCCAGAGCCATAACCGCCAGCGCCAGCACCCAGACGGGGCGCTCGGTCAGCACCGCCCACTCACCCCCAAGTGCATGCATGATCAGGGTCGGTATCAGAAAGAAAGCCAGCGGCGCGAACGCACACGCCAGCAAAAGCGCGCGGCGCGGCAGATGAATTTGCCGCCAGGTCCACTGCGCCAAGTAGAGCGCGGGCAGATGCGCTACCAAAAACACGCCAATCACCCCCCAAAACCAGTGGGGGCCCGGGTTCACGAAGGGGGTCAACATGGGCAGGGTCAAGCCATTGATGACGATGAAGGCCGCGGGTGCGCGCCACTGCGGGCTTGCCGGCGCGGCCAGAAAGGCCACGGGACCCCAGAGCAAGGCACCGCCCATCCAGATATCCACCGGCACCCCGAGCACCTGCAGCGTGGTACCCCCATAAGTCCACAGCCCCAGGTGTCCAGCGACGACATGACCGACAAACACCATGGGCAAGCCGTACAGAAAGGCAAACACCGCCCCGACCAACAGGCGACGGTCACCACGCCTCAGCTGAAACAACCATACACATAGCGCAAGCGGCCCCAGAAAAAGCAGATGACGCAACACGAACAGCGCCAAGGGCGGCAAGGGTTGGGTCAATGCTTCTGGCATTCCGCCACCCATGTTTGCCTGACCCAGACACGCATCCGTTCCGGGGCACGGGTTTCCACGATTTCCACAATCAAGAAAGCCACCGGCAACCCCAACAACAACAGCAAACTCACAGCAGCAAGGCCAGGGTGGCTGGAAAAATCACGCTGAAACCGTACGCTACCCACGGCTCCAGATCCCCCTGCAGGGCAGCCGCGGTGGCCTGAGCCGTGCGCAGCAACATCGCTGAAATCAACGCGAGCGCGAGCGTGGCACGCCCTCGGGCCGAAATGCAAAAGCCCACAGTCTGCTGGACTGCGTTCACAGACAACCTCCCTGATGGGCGCGCATCATCCTAAAAACCGCAGTTGACCGCTATGCAGCGCCCTCAGGCTCCTGATTCGATCAGATTTTTCGGACACCTGCGAACTCTCCCGTTGGGTGAGGGTCGCTACGTGGCGGATTGCACGCTTCCGGCGGCGCATGGC
>JALOSH010000390.1 GCA_025458545.1 Hydrogenophaga sp. | reverse complement strand
GATCAGGGCATTCACGTCACCGCATTCGGGGCCGGGCGCGTCCAGCGCGGCGAGCAGCTGGCGCACGTCGGCCAGCGGCATGTCGAGCGCGCGGCAGTGGCGGACGAAAGCGAGCCGTTCCAGCTGCGCCTGGCCGTAGTCGCGGTAGCCGTTGGCCTGGCGCGGGGGCGCGGGCAGCAGGCCCTGGCGCTCGTAATAGCGGATGGTTTCAACGTCGACGCCGGTGGCGGCGGACAGGGCTTTGATCTGCATGGTGGGTTCCTTGCTGAAGGATCGCTTGACACTGTAGCGGCTCCAGGGTTTTTAATTCGAATTCACCCCCGCGCCGCTGCGCGTCACCCCCTCCAGGGGGCGATGCCTGCGGCCCGGCGAAGCCGGTTCCGCGGCATCTCTGGCCGCACGCATCCTTTGCCGAACCTTCCAAGGAAGAAACATGGCCTGTACCTGCGAACACGAAGCCCCGCCTGCCGCCGACCAGTCGCCGCGCTACCGCCGCATCCTGTGGCTGGCGCTGGTGCTGAATGCGGCGATGTTCTTTGTGGAACTGGCCGGGAGCCACCAGGCGGGTTCGCTGTCGCTGCTGGCGGACGCGATCGACTTCGCGGGCGACGCGCTGAACTACGGCGTGTCGCTGGCGGTGCTGGGCGCGGCGCTGGCCTGGCGCGCGCGGGCGGCCTGGGTAAAGGCCTGGACGATGATGGGTTTTGGCGCCTTTGTGCTGGGCCGGGCGGTCTGGTCGATCTGGCACGGCGAGGTGCCCGAGCCGCTGACCATGGGCCTGATCGGTCTGCTGGCGCTGGCGGTGAACGTGGGCGTGGCGACCCTGCTGTTTGCCTACCGCGAAGGCGACGCCAACATGCGCAGCGTGTGGCTGTGCTCGCGCAACGACGCGATCGGCAACCTGGCGGTGATGGGCGCGGCGCTGAGCGTGGCGGGCAGCGGCACCGCCTGGCCCGACCTGGCCGTGGCCGCGCTGATGGCGGCGCTGGCGCTGCAGGGCGGGCTGGCGGTGCGGCGGCAGGCGCGGGCGGAATTGCGCGCCGCGGCGGCGTCACCGGCGGCGGCTACCATCGGCCGATGCAATTCATAGACGCCGACCGCACCCGCAACGCCCTCCCCTTTGACCGCCTGATCGCCGCGCTGCGCGAGCGCTTTGCCGGCGGCTGCGAAGTGCCGCCGCGCCATGTGCACGAAATCACCAGCCCGGTGGGCGAAGCCGGCGGCGACGCGGCCAGCCGACGCATGACCTCGCTGATCATGCCGGCCTGGCTGGCGGGCCGTTACTACGGCGTGAAGATCGTCAACATCGCGCCGGGCAACGCCCGGCGGGGCCTGCCCGGCCTGCACAGCAGTTACCTGCTGTTCGACGGCCGCAGCGGCGTGCCGCTGGCGCACATCGACGGCGACCAGATCACCGCTCGCCGCACGGCCGCTGCGTCGGCCCTGGCCGGCTCGTACCTGGCGCGCGAGGACGCGAGCCACCTGCTGCTGGTGGGCGCGGGTCGGGTGGCGCGGCTGATGCCGGAGGCCTGGCGCGCGGTGCGCCCGATCGACCGGGTGACGGTGTGGGCGCGCCGCGCCGAGGAGGCGCAGGCGCTGGCGCGCTCGCTGCAGGCCGATGGCTTCGAGGCCAGCGCCAGCACCGACCTGCAGGCGGCCTGCGCCGAGGCGCACATCGTGAGCACGGCCACGCTGTCCACCGAACCACTGGTGCGCGGCGCCTGGCTGGCGCCGGGCTCGCACCTGGACCTGATCGGTGGATTCACGCCCGCGATGCGCGAGGCCGACGACGCCTGCTTCCAGAACGCCCGCGTGTTCGTGGACACCGACGAGGCGCTGCAGAAGAGCGGCGATTTGCTGGTGCCGATGCAGCACGGCGTGTTCAGCGCCGACGAGGTGCGCGGCACGCTCACCACGCTGTGCAAGGGCGTGGCCACCGGCCGCAAGAGCTCGACCGAGCGCACAGTGTTCAAGTCGGTCGGCAATGCGCTGGAAGATCTGGCCGCGGCGGTGCTGGTGCTGGAGAGCGCCAGGGCCTGACGCAGCAGCCGGGCCGACCCAGCGCGGCACAGGGCTTTGGTGGCCGCCCGACAATGGGTCCCATGAACCTCAACCGCCGCCAGGCCACGCTGGGCACCGCCGCGCTGCTGGCCCTGCCCGCGTGGGCCACCACACCCGCCCGCACGGCATGCCCGGTGCTGCTCAACCACCGCTTTCCCCGCCTGCAGGACGAGGCGCCCCAGGATCTGTGCCAGTACGCGGGCCGGGTGCTGCTGGTGGTGAACACCGCCAGCTACTGCGGCTTCACCCGGCAGTACGAAGGGCTGGAAGCGCTGCACGGTAAGTACGCGGCGCGGGGCCTGGTCATCCTGGGTTTCCCGTCGAACGGCGCCAAAGAGATCGCCGAGCTGTGCTTCAACACCTTCGGCGTGAAGTTCCCGATGTTCGCCAAGACGGTGGTCAAAGGGCCGGGGCGCAACGCCCTGTTCGCCCAGCTGGCCGCCGCCACCCGCGAGGCGCCGCAGTGGAACTTTCACAAGTACCTGGTGGGGCGCGACGGCAAGACCGTGAGCAGCTTCGCCAGCGCGGTGGAACCGGGCAGCGCGGTGCTGGTGCGGGCGATCGAGGCGGCGCTCAAGACCGGCTGACCCGCAGCGGGTCAGTCGGCCGCGTCTTCAAGGGGTTGCAACAGGTCGCCCGCCGGGTTGAGCCGGTTCGCACTGGCCTGCAGCCGCCCAATGAGTTCGCTGAACTGCTGGCGCTCGGCGGCGCTGAAGGGCGAGACCAGTTCGCGCTGGATCGCTGCGATGCGCGGAAACACGGCGTCGTACAGACGTCGGCCCGCGTCTGTGAGGTACACGTGCACCTCGCGCCGGTCGGACGGCTTGGGTTCACGCCGCACCAGGCCCTTGTCGGCCAGGCTGGTGATGGCGCGCGAGGTGCGGGCGCGGTCCAGCATGGCCCGCACCGCCAGCTCGGACGACTGCACGCCCTCCACATCGGCCAGACACGACAGCACGCGCCATTCGCGCCGCGTGATGCCGAACTCGCGCTCGCACATGCGCACCACCAGCGGGCCGGCGGTGGCGTGGATGCGGTAGAGCCTGTAGAGCAGCAGGTCGTTTTGCTGCTGCGGTTGCTGGAGCGGGTCGTGGTCGTGCATCGGGGCGGCCGATCAGGGAAAACACCGGGAACGATTGATTTCTGCAATTGATTGTCTCTGCCTAGCATGGACGGTTGAAGCGGGAGATACCCGCTCACTCCGGAGACAAACCATGCACAAACGCCCGTTTCTGGCCAGCGCCCTCGCCCTGGCGCAGGACAAGCCCCCGCTGAAGATCGTCGTCGGCTTCCCGCCCGGCGGCTCGGCGGATCTGCTGGCGCGGCTGATGGCCGAGGGCCTGAAGAACGATTTTTCTTCGGTCATCGTGGAGAACCGGCCCGGCGCGGGCGGACGCATCGCACTGGGACAGGTCAAACGGTCCGCGCCCGACGGCCAGACCGTGGTGCTGCTGCCCAGCGGGCCGATGGTGCTGTTCCCGCACGTCTACAAAAAGCTGGACTACGACGCGGTGACCGACTTCACGCCGATCTCGCTGCTGGCGCATTTCCAGTTCAGCGTGGTGGCCGGTGCCGGGGTGCCGGTGAAGAACGTGAAAGACATGATCGCGCGCGCCAAGGCCGAACCCGGCAAGGGCACCTACGGCACGCCGGGCCAGGGCACGCTGCCGCACTTCATGGGCGTGCTGTTCGGCCAGCGGGCGGGCGCAGAACTCACGCACGTGCCGTTCCAGGGCGGTGGCCCGGCCAACACGGCGCTGCTGGGCGGCCACATCGACTACAAGTTCGACGTGGTGACCGAAACCGCCGAGCTGCACCGCGCGGGCAAGGTGCGCATCATCGCCGTGACCGGCAGCAAGCGCGACCCGCAGGTGCCCGATGTGCCGACGCTGCAAGAGCAGGGCGTAGACATGGTGGCCACCGCCTGGTTCGCCATGTACGGCCCGGCGGGCCTCAAGCCCGAGGTGCGCGACATGCTCAGCGGCGCCGTGGCGCGCGCGATCAGAACGCCCGCGCTGCGCGCGAAGCTGATCGAGCAGGGCTATGAGCCGGTGGGCTCCACACCGGCCGAGCTGGCCGCCACCCAGGCCGCCGACCTGAAACGCTGGGAAGGCCCGATCAAGGCCACCGGCGTGCAGCTCGACTGAAGGAGATCCATCCATGTCCCGCTCATTTCTCTGCCGTGCCCTTGCCGCTGCTGTGCTGGGTGCCGCAACCCTCTCGCCGGTGCTCGCCCAATCCAGCTGGCCAGACAAGCCCGTTCGGGTGATCTTGCCGTTCCCGCCCGGTGGCCCCAGTGACATGGTCATCCGGGTTCTGAACGACAAGTTGCTGGCCACCCTGAAACAGCCCATCGTTGTCGAAAACAAACCGGGGGCCGGCGGGAACATCGGCGCCACCCTGGTCGCGCGTGCGGCACCCGATGGATACACCTGGTTGTGGACCCCGGATTCGGTGCTCACGGTCAATCCGCACGTCTACAAGCAGCCTGGTTTCAAGGCCGATGACTTCATTCCGGTGAGCCTGGCCACGAGCTTCAGCTCCACCCTGGTGTGCCATCCGAAAGTGGGCGTCAAGACCCTGCAGGAGCTGGTGGCCAAAGCCAAAGCCACCAAGATGACCTACGCGTCGGGTGGGGCGGGCGTCCCTGGCCACTTGTCGATGGAGCTGTTGCAGTCCATGGCCGGTTTCGACATGTCGCACATCCCCTACAAAGGACCGGCGCCCGCCATGCAGGATGTGCTGGGCGGCCAAGTGGACTGTGGGTTGCTGGCGGGGCCGACGGTGCTGCCCCATGTGAGCAGCGGAAGGCTGCTGGCCCTGGCGGTGTCCGGCGCCAAGCGTTCGCCCGTCCTGCCCGATGTCCCCACCCTGGATGAAGCGGGCGTCAAAGGCTACGAGGCCGACTTCGGTCTGGTCCTGCTCGCGCCCAAAGGGACACCAGAGGCGATCGTCAACCGTTTCCGTCAGGCCTTCGTCGAGGCGCTCAAATCGCCGGACGTGGTCGAAAGGCTCAAGGCCAATGATCAGGTCGTGGTGGGCAGCACGGAGGCTGAGGCAGCTCGGTCGCTGGAGGCGAATTCCAAAAAGTGGGGCGACGTTGTGCGGCGCATCAAGCTCACCGTCGACTGATCCGACCAACGAGACATGACACGCCCCAACATCATCTACATCGTCAGCGACGACCTGGGCTACGCCGACCTAGGCTGCTACGGGGGTCGCGAAGCAGGCTTCGGCGCGGTGTCACCGAACATCGATGCCCTCGCGGCCGGCGGCCTGCGCCTCACCGAGGGCTACAGCAACTCGCCGGTGTGTTCGCCCACGCGCTTCGCCATGGCGACCATGCGCTACCAGTACCGGCTGCGCGGCGCGCTTGAAGAGCCGATCAACAGCCGCAGCAAAGGCAGCAGCACGCTGGGCCTGCCGCCCGAGGTGCCCACCCTGCCCTCACTCCTGCGGGACGCGGGCTACCGCACCGCACTGATCGGCAAATGGCACCTGGGCTACCCGCCACACTTCGGCCCGCTGCGCTCGGGCTACGAAGAGTTCTTCGGCATCATGGCCGGCGGGGTGGACTACTTCACCCACTGCTCGTCCAGCGGCGACCACGACCTCTACATCGGCGAAGAGACGCACAAAGAAGTGGGTTACCTGACCGACGTGTTCTCGAACCAGGCGGTGGAGCATGTGAAAGCGCGGGCGGCCGAGGCGCGTGACGGCACGCCGTTCTTTCTGAGCCTGCACTACACCGCGCCGCACTGGCCCTGGGAAACACGCGACGATGCCCATGTGGCGCCCGAGGTGGCGAAGAACCTGTTCCACCTGCACGGCGGCAACGTCGAGGCTTACCGCCGCATGATCCACCACATGGACGAGGGCATTGGCTGGATCACGGCGGCGCTGCGCGAAGGGGCGGCAAGATGGACCTGACCGAGGGTGGCATCCGCGTGCCGTGGATCGCGCACTGGCCGGCGGTGATCCCGCCCGGCTCGGTGAGCGGCCAGCATTGCATGACCATGGACTGGTCGGCCACGATGCTCGAACTGGGCGGCGGCCAGCCGCACCCGGACTACCCGCTGGACGGGGTGTCGCTGACCGCGCTGCTGCGCGACCCCGCGCACCGCTTCGAGCGGCCCATGCACTGGCGCATGAACCACCGGGGGCAACGCGCGCTGCGCGAGGGCGACTGGAAGTACCTGCGGGTGGACGGGCACGACTACCTGTTCAACATCAGCGCCGACGCACGGGAGCGCGCCAACCGCGCA
>JALOSH010000041.1 GCA_025458545.1 Hydrogenophaga sp. | reverse complement strand
CTCGGCCACGCCGAAATGGCCCGACCCGACAGCGAGTACATCGCCTTCGTCGAGCCCGGCAACGTGGTCACGCGCCGTACCGGCCTGAGCGCTGAACCGGGCGACGAACTCGGCGCCCCACCGCCGCGCCTGCCACAGATGCCCGGCTACCACCTGATGAGAAAAGACCGCAGCGGCATCACCATGGTGAACATCGGCGTCGGCCCGGCCAACGCCAAGACCATCACCGACCACATCGCCGTGCTGCGTCCGCACGCTTGGCTCATGATCGGCCACTGCGCCGGCCTGCGCAGCACCCAGCAGCTGGGCGACTATGTGCTCGCCCACGCCTATGTGCGCGAAGACCATGTGCTCGACGAAGACCTGCCGCTGTGGGTGCCGATCCCCGCGCTGGCCGAGATCCAGCTCGCGCTGGAAGGCGCGGTGGCCGACGTGACCGGCGTGCCCGGCGCCGAGGTCAAGCGCATCATGCGCACCGGCACCGTGGCCAGCACCGACAACCGCAACTGGGAACTGCTGCCCGACAACAAACCGCAGCGCCGCTTCAGCCAGAGCCGCGCGGTGGCCTTGGACATGGAAAGCGCCACCATCGCGGCCAACGGCTTCCGGTTCCGCGTGCCCTACGGCACCCTGCTGTGCGTGAGCGACAAACCGCTGCACGGCGAGATCAAACTCCCCGGCATGGCCAACCACTTCTACCGCGAGCGCGTCGACCAGCACTTGCGCATCGGCATCCGCGCGGTGGAGCGCCTGCGTGCTGCCGGCTCGGGCCAGCTTCACAGCCGCAAGCTGCGCAGCTTTGCCGAGGTGGCGTTTCAGTAGGGCGTAGTGGGTTCGGTCGGCCGGTGTGACGGACCTCACATCCCGCCCTTCAGCCCGCATCCCGCCGAGCCAGTCGTCCGCCCCAATGACCGGTCGGCGGACCAGCGCTGAACGCCCCCGTTTCTCCGCCTAGAGTCACACGCCCCTCGCAACCGGTGGGCGGTCGGTGCACGTGATTTTTTGACGGCGAATGTGATGATGAAGAACCTATGGACGCTGCCGATGGCCGCGATGCTGGCGATCTTGGCAGGCTGCGGAGGCTCAGGCGGTGACGACGGCGTCGGTCAGTTCCCGCCGGAGCACGACGACGTTGAAGTGGTGATACCCACGTCTCCGACGCCGTCGACCGGATCAACGACAACCACGACCACCCTGCCGACCACCCCACCCACGACGTCGACAGCACCAGTCACGTCCACCACGCCGAGCACGCCACCCACAACGTCCACCACGCCACTGGCCTGCGCTGGCCAGCCCGCCTTTTGCGATCCGGTGGTGGCGCGCCAGCTGCGAGCCGACATGGTGAACAAGTTCAACGACTTCATCGACCACAACCCCGAGCCGGGCTGGTTCTACTTGCCCGATGACCCGACCCAGATGACCGCCGCCGACCGGGCGAAGTTCATGGACCCCACCGTCTGGCCGGTGGAGTTCCAGGTGCGCGACGACTACCCCAAAGAAACCATGGAGGTGATGCGCCGGGCGATGAACTTCATGCGCTATGCGGTGCACACCAAGGCCTTTGCCCACATCCTCAAGGAGAAGGTGCTGATCGACCGCGGCCAGATCGCCGACTACCGCGAGGTGCTGCTCGCGGTGCGCAAGATGAACCAGACCTTCACCATCCGCCTCAACACCGACGCCAACGTGAGCACCGGTGCCTGGTACGCGGTGGTGGGTGGTGGCGTCGTGTCTGGGGTGCGGGTGCCGCCGGGCGGCGCCATACCGGCCAACTTCGATCCCCTGTTCGGCATCGGCGGGCGCACCGACCTGGGCGTGACCACTTCCTGGAACTACGTGGGTGCGCCCTCTTACGACTACGCCATCCCCAAGGGGGCCGACGGCCAGATCGACCCTGCCAGAACGGGTTCGTTCAACGGCCTGGGCAACTGGACCATGGGCCCCAGCCGCCAGTGGTTCAGCCCCGGCATCGACTACCTCACCATCCAGCTGCTCTCGCACGAAATGCTGCACGTGGTGGGCTACACCCATTCGGATTCGACCAACCGCGCCGCCCTCGTCGGCTGGCCCAAAAACGCCAACGGCAACGCCGAGCTCGACGGCGTGGGCTGGAAAGACGTCAACTACGGCGTGGGCCAGTTGCTGACCACCCTGTTTGCCCACTACATGTACAGCAGCGACATCGACTTCGAGGCCAAGTACGGGCTCAGGTCGTTCAACAAAATCGTGCTCGCCTCGTTGCACAGAAGGGTGTACGGCCGCGACGACGCCACCCAGAAAGACGCCCTGGGCCGCAACAAGGGCTGGTACATCACCACGCAGGACATCTTTTTCCCCATGGACTACTACGGCACGCCCTACGTGTCCGCCGCCAGCACCCTGGTGATCAGAACCGATCCGACCGCCCGGCAGTTCCACCCGCTTCGGGGCCAGCACACGCTGACCGAGATCAACGACATCCTGGCCAACCGCAGCCCCGGCGAAACGGTGCCGCACGCCGAGGTGCAGCGCACACGGCTCCAGCCGGCCTACCAGCTGGCACCAGGCAACCCCGCCGCCCAGACCCCATGGGACCTCTACAACAAGTTCAGAGACGCCGTGACCGGCAAGGACGACCGCGAATACTTCGACTGGGAGTGCACCGCCAGCCAGACCGAGTGTTATGGCCGCCCCAAGACCGACTCGGCCAAAAAACCCGACCACGGCGGCAAGCCCTTTTACTTCCGCACCGACGCGGTCTGGCGCTACACCAGCCCCAAGAACATAGGCTCTTGAGCCCACATCCAACGGGGCCGCACCGGGCGCACCGGCAGGCCCGGGCCGGCCAGGCGTTCCAGTAAGCTCCCGGGGTCCTGTCTCCAGCGAACCCCACCCATGCTCACCGGCGAACTCAAAAGCAAAATCGACCAGATCTGGAACGCCTTCTGGTCGGCGGCATCGCCAACCCGATCGAGGTGATCGAGCAGATCACCTACTTGCTGTTTCTGCGCCGGCTCGACGACCTGCACACGCTCGAAGAAAACAAGGCCAACCGCCTGGTCCGCCCCATGGAGCGGCACATCTTCCCGCTCGGGCGCGAACGGTAACCGCGTGAACGGTGGGGACGACTCCACCTACGCGCAGCACATGAAAGACGCGCGCTTCACCATCCCCACGCCCGCGCTGCTGGCCAAGGTGGTCGACCTGCTGGCCGCCGTGCCCATGGACAACCGCGACACCAAGGGCGACCTCTACGAATACATGCTCGGCAAGATCGCCAGCGCGGGGCAAAACGGCCCGTTCCGCACACCCCGGCACACATCCAGTTGATGGTGGAAATGACCGCGCCCACGCCCACCGACACGATTTGCGACCCCGCCAGCGGCACCTGCGGTTTCTTGGTGGCGGCTGGCGAACACCTGCGCGAACAGCACCCCAGCCTGTTCCACGACGCCCGGTTGAACCAGCACTTCAACCACGGCATGTTCCACGGCTACGACTTCGACAACACCATGCTGCGCATCGGCAGCATGAACATGCTGCTGCACGGCGTGGAGAACCCGGCCATCATCCGTCCCCGCAGCGGTGAAGATCGCGCCGCACAACAGGTCATCTCCCGACCGGGTGGTGGCGCATCGCCGGGCGCTGTTTGAAGAAAACGCCAAGCAAGGCAACAGCTTCGACACGGTGTACTTTGTGTTTGACCGCGACAAGCACGCCACGTGTGAGCGCCATTTTTGCCCCGATCAGGACAAGATCGACATCAAACACCTGAGCAGCGTCGATTTTGACCCGATAAGGACACTTTTCACTCGCTGTCCACCAAAACGCACTAAACTGTCCCGATCAGGACACATATGCAGCTCTCACCCACCACCCTCACCGCCCTGGCGCAGCAGCTGATGGCCGAGCGCAAGCGCCAGGGGCTCACGCGTGAGCAGGCGGCTTCGGTGTGCAATGTGAGCGTGAGCTTCATCCGCGATGCGGAAACGGCGCCGGGCGGCTGCTCGGTGGCCAAGCTGCTGCAGCTGGTGCAGGGACTGGGGTTGACGGTGGCGGTGACCGGCTGGCAACCCGCAGACACACCGGCCACCCCACCCGCCAGCAAGGGCGCCGAGTGATCCGGCTGCGCGTGTGGGCCAACACCCGGCCCATGGGCTGGTTTGGCCACGCGGCGGCCGAGTACTTTTTTGAATACGACGCGCAGTGGCTGGAGCAGCCCGGGGCGTTTGTGCTGGCGCCGCCGTTTGCGCTGGGCACCGGCCGCTTCACCGGGCACGCGGTGCGCAGCTTCTTTGAAAACCTGCTGCCCGAGGGCACCGCGCTGGACGATGTGGTGGCCGCGCTGGCGCTGCGCGACCCCGCGGCGTTTGAGCTGCTGGGCCGGCTGGGGCGGGAACTGCCGGGGGTGCTGTCGCTGCTGCCCGAAGACGAAGCCCCTTCAGCGCTGCAGCAATACCGCCCGCTGCCGCTGGCCGAGCTGAGCGCGCGCTTGCGGGCACAGCAGCCGCTGCTGGTGTCGAACGCGCAGGCCAACATGTCGCTGGCCGGCGCACAAGACAAGATGGGCCTGCGCTGGGATGCCCGACGCCAGGCGCTGAGTGAAAGCATCGGCACGGCGCCCACCACGCACATCCTCAAGCCGGACACGCGCCAGGCCCGCTACCGCCCGAGCGCCATCAACGAGTACGCGTGCATGACGCTGGCCCGGGCGCTGAAGCTGCCGGTGCCGCGCGTGTGGCTGCTGCGGGTGCCCGAGGCGGCCTATGTGGTGGAGCGCTACGACCGCGTGGAGGTGGCGGGCAACATCGTGGGGCTGCACCAGTTTGACGGCTGCCAGCTGCTGGGCCACAGCAGCGGCTGGAAGTACGAGCGCCAGGGCGGGCTGGCCAGCATTCCCAAGCTGGTGGCGGCGCTGCGTGCACTGCCAGTGCGCGGCAGCGACCTGCTGCAACTGCAGCGCTGGGTGATGTTCAACTACCTCATTGGCAACGCCGACGCGCACGCCAAGAACCTGTCGGTGCTGGTGGACCACACGGGCTACCGGCTGGCCCCAATTTACGACCTGCTGTGTTTGCGGGCGTATGGCGACGAGGCGCTGGCGCTTTACATCGGCGGCGACGAAACCTTTGACGCGGTGGGCGCGCATTCGTGGGAAGCGCTCTGCGAAGACTGCGGTTTTAGCCCGCAAGAGACGCTGAAGACGCTGCGCAGAATGGCGCTGGACATGATGAGGGTGTGGAACAAGCTGTACCCGCAGGTGGTGGCCGAGACCGAACCCACACCCGAAGAACAAGACGTGCTCCAACGCATGGACGCGGTGTTTGAGAAACACATGGCCCACGCACTGTCGATGACGGAACGCTGAGCAGCAACCAGCTAGAGTTTTCGAACCTGATCGTGAACCACCTGACCGAGCGTGGCGTGATGGAGCCTGCCCTGCTGTACGAGCCCCCGTTCACGGGGTACGCGCCGCAGGGACCGGAAGCGCTGTTCAGCAGCGCACAGGTGGACCGGCTGTTTCAGACACTGGAACAGATCAAGTCCACCGCACGCGCGGCATGACCATTTTCTTTACTGGAACTTCACGCCCGGTCGCCTGATCCCTTGGGTACGCTTGCGCACAATCAGGACTCGGCACATTTCGTATGCTGAGCCGTCTCATGAAGCCCCTCTCCCCCATGCACCTTTTGCCCCGCCGACTTTCCTGTCTGCTGGTGCTTGCCAGCACCGCGCTGTTGTCGGCCTGTGCCAGCCTGAGACCGGCTTCGCCCGAGTTGCCCGCCGTCCGGACGCCCGCTGTCTGGTCAGCGCCCACCGCCGGTGGACCCCAAGCGACAGACCTGGCCCGGTGGTGGCAGCGCTTCAACGACCCGGCGCTCACCGCCCTCGTGACCCGGGCGCTGCAGGCCAACACCGATGCGCAAAGCGCGCAAGCCGCGTTGCTGCAAGCGCGTGCGCAGCGCGACGTGCAGGCCGCCAACGCCGGGCCGTCGCTCAGCGCCTCGGGCTCGGCACAGCGCAGCCAGTCGGGGAGCAACGACGCGGGCAGCCGCTTCCAGGCCGGTTTTGACGCCAGCTGGGAGCCCGATGTGTTCGGTGGCAACCGTGCCACCGTGAACGCCAGCGAGGCCGAGGCCCGCGCGGCCGAGACCAGCCTGGCCAACGTGCAGGTGTCGCTCGCCGCCGAGGTGGCCGCCCGCTACATCGATCTGCGCGGCCTGCAGGCGCGGCTGGTGATTGCGCGCAGCAACCTGGCCTTGCAGACCGAGACCCTGCAGATCACGCGCTGGCGCAACCAGGCCGGGCTGGCCTCTTCGCTCGACGTGGAGCAAGGTGTGGCCGCCAGCGAACAAACCCGCGCGCAGATTCCCGCGCTGCAGACCAGCGTGGCGCAATCGCTCAACGCACTCGCCGTGCTGACCGGCCAACCGCCGGGCGCGCTGCAAACGGAGCTGGGCACCGCCACCACCGTACCACCAACGCCACCCGATCTGGCGCTGGCCTTTCCCGCCGAGACGCTGCGCCAGCGACCCGATGTGCGCACCGCCGAACACCGCATCAGCGCGGCGCTGGCGCGTGTGGATGCGGCCGAGGCGGCTCGCTACCCGAGCTTTCGCCTCAGTGGATCGCTGGGCCTGAGCGCATTGACGCTGGGCTCACTGGTCGACAGCGCGGCGCTGGTGCGCTCGCTGCTGGCCAGCGTGTCGGCGCCGCTGTTCGACGGCGGCGCCGCCCGGGCGCAGGTGCGCGCCCAGGCGGCCGCGCTGGAGCAGGCGCGGCTGGCTTACCAGGGAACCGTGCTCAACGCATTGAAAGACGTGGAAGACGCCCTGGTGGCGCTGCAGGGCAACACCGAACGCCTGGCGCGCCTGCAGGCCGCCGCCACCGCAGCGGCCAACGCCGAACTGCTGGCCCGCCAGCGCCACCAGAGCGGCCTGGTCGACTTCCGCACCGTGCTCGACACCCAGCGCACCCTGCTGTCGGCCCAGGACAGCGTGGCCAGCACGCAGGCCGCGCTGAGCGCCGACCATGTGCGCCTTTACAAGGCGCTGGGCGGCGGCTGGACGCCCGACGCGCCCAGCACCACCACCAGCGCTCGCTGAACACCGATCACCCGAACCGAACCCCCATGAGCCCCAAGAAACAAGACGCCACACCCGCCGATCTGCAAGCCCTGCTGGGTGCCGACCAGGCACCGCGCTGGTGGCGCCGCCCCTCGCTGTGGATCGGCATCGCGGTGCTCGTGTTGCTGGCCTTTGGCTGGCGCTGGTGGCAAGGGCAGCAGGCCACGAAGGCCGCGCCGGTCTATGTGACCGAGGCGCTGAAAAAAGGCGATGTCACGCTCACCGTGTCGGCCAACGGCACGCTGCAGCCGACCCGCTCGGTCAACATCGGCAGCGAACTGTCGGGCACGGTCAAGCGTGTGATGGTGGACGTGAACGACCGTGTGAAGGCCGGGCAGGTGCTGGTGGAGCTGGACACCGCCAAGCTGCAGGACCAGGTGACGCAGTCGCGCGCGGGCCTTGCCTCTGCCCAGGCCCAGCTGGCACAGGCTGGCGCCACGCTCCGGGAAGCGCGCGCCACGCTGGCGCGTTTTGAAGAGGTGTCCCGCCTCTCCGGCGGCAAAGTGCCATCGGCCACCGAGCTGGACAGCGCCCGGGCCGCCGTGGAGCGCGCGGCGGCCGGCGAAACCGCCGCCCAGGCCAGCGTGAGCGAGGCACGCGCCGGGCTGGCCACCACCGAAACCAATTTGTCCAAGGCCTCGATCCGCTCGCCCATCAACGGTGTGGTGCTCAGCCGCTCGGTGGACCCGGGCAATGCGGTGGCCGCCTCGCTGCAGTCGGTGACGCTGTTTTCGGTGGCCGAAGACCTGGCCCAGCTCAAGCTGGACGTGGCGGTGGACGAGGCCGACGTGGGCGCGGTGAAGGTGGACCAGAAAGCCACCTTCACCGTGAGCGCGTTTCCGGCCCGCCGCTACCCGGCCACCATCAACCGCGTGGCGTTTGGCTCCACCAAGACCGACAACGTGGTGACCTACACCACCACGCTCAACGTGGACAACGCCGACCTCAGCCTGCGCCCAGGCATGACGGCGGCCGCCACCATCGTGGCCCGGGAAGCGCGTGGCGTGCTGGTGGTTCCCAACACCGCGCTGCGCTTCTCCCCGGCCAGCGCCAACGGTGCCGCCGCGCCGTCATCGAGCGGCAGCATCCTGTCCAAAATGATGCCCCGCCCGCCCAGCACCGCCCGGCCCAAAACCGCCGGTGTCGACCGGCGCGCGGGCGGTCCCCGCCAGATCTGGGTGCTGCGCGACGGGCAACCGGTGGCGGTGCCGGTCAAGACCGGCATCAGCGACGGCCGCAACACGGAAGTCAGCGGCGAAGGCCTGACCGAAGGCATGGCGGTGATCACCGAGCAACGGGCGGCTACGCCATGAGCCCTCAAGCGGCTTCCCACCTTCGGAGTGAACCCGGGGCTCCACCGCTGCGCGGGTCGCTGCCCCAGGACGGGGAGGGGCCCCGGTCCTTGCCGGGCCCGGGGGCTGATCCGGCTTGGGGCGGCCCGGCGCCGGATCGCATGAGCCCCACCACCCCCCTGATCCGCCTGCGTGGCATCACCAAGACCTATGGTGAAGGCCAGACCGCCTTCCAGGCCTTGAAGGGTGTGGACCTGGACATCGAGCCGGGCGATTTTGTGGCCATCATGGGCCCGAGCGGCTCGGGCAAGTCCACCGCCATGAACACCCTGGGGTGTCTGGATGTACCGACCACCGGCACCTACGAATTCCAGGGCGTTCAGGTGCAGTCGCTCAGCCGCGACCAGCGCGCTCGCCTGCGCCGACGCTACCTCGGCTTTGTGTTCCAGGGCTTTAACCTGCTGGCGCGCACCTCGGCCCAGGAAAACGTGGAACTGCCCCTGATCTACCGCGGCGAGCCGGCTGCGAAGCGCCACGCCGCCGCCGCGCGCGCGCTCGAACAGGTCGGGCTCAAGGGCTGGGAACACCACACGCCGGGCGAGCTGTCGGGCGGGCAACAGCAGCGGGTGGCGATTGCGCGCGCCATCGTCACCGAACCCCGGGTGCTGCTGGCCGACGAGCCCACCGGCAACCTCGACACCCAGCGCAGCCAGGAAATCATGGAACTGCTCTGGCGCCTGAACGCCGAGCACGGCATCACCGTGCTGATGGTCACCCACGAGCCCGACATGGCGGCGTATGCCCGGCGCATCGTGCGGTTTGTTGACGGTGTCATTGCCCACGATGAACGCAACCCGCACCCGGTGGCGCTGCAGGCGGGTGCGTCGCATCAGACCCTGAGCGACACCGGCCACGCGGCCCAGGCCAGCGAAGGAGCGCCGCATGTGGCTTAACACCCTGCTGCTCGCGCTGCGCTCGATCCGCCGCAACCTGCTGCGGTCTTTTCTCACCGTGCTGGGCATCGTGATCGGCGTGAGCGCGGTGATCACCATGGTCACCGTGGGCAACGGTGCCACGCTGGCGGTGCAAAACCAGATCTCGGGCCTGGGCACCAACCTGCTGCAGGTGCGGCCTGGCCAGCGCCTGGGCCCGGGCGGCAGCGGCGCCAGCGCACCCGCCTTCAAGGAGAGCGACGGCGAGGCGATCGCCGCCCAGATCGGCGGCATTGCCGCGGTGGCGCCCGAAGCGCGCAGCGGCGCGGTGCTGGTGGCCAACGGCCGCAACTGGAGCAGCAGCGTGATCGGCAGCACCAACGAGTGGCTGGTCACCGGCAACTGGAAACTGGCCGAAGGCCGCAACTTCAGCAGCGACGAGTTGCGGGCCGGCGGCGCGGTCTGTCTGATCGGCAGCACGGTGCAGCGCGAGCTGTTCGGCAGCACCAGCGCAGTGGGCGCGCAACTGCGCGTGCGGGCGATCAACTGCGAGGTCATCGGCACCCTGCAGTCCAAAGGCCAGGGCGCTTTCGGCAACGACCAGGACGACATGGTGCTCATGCCGATACAGACCCTGCAGCGCCGCATCACCGGCAACACGCGGGTGAACACCTTGCTGGTGTCGATGAACGACGGCGCGGAAGCCAGCCGCGTCACCGCGGCCATCGGCCAGTTGTTGCGCGAGCGACGCAAGCTGGCCGAAACCGACGAAGACAACTTCAACGTGCTGGACACCAAACAACTCGCCGAAACACTCTCGGGCACCACCCGGATCATGACCACGCTGCTGGGCGCGGTGGCCGCGGTGAGCCTGCTGGTGGGCGGCATCGGCATCATGAACATCATGCTGGTGAGCGTGACCGAGCGCACCCGCGAGATCGGCCTGCGCCTGGCCATCGGTGCGCTGGAGCGTGAGGTGCTGCTGCAGTTCCTGATCGAAGCCGTGGTGCTGGCCGCGCTCGGCGGCCTGATCGGCATCGTGCTGGCCACCGGCGCGTCCATCGGCATCTCGGCGCTGATGAACGTGCCCTACCAGTTCAACGTCGGCGTGAACCTGCTGAGCTTCCTGTTCTCGGCCGCCATCGGCGTGCTGTTCGGTTACTTCCCGGCGCGGCGCGCGGCACGGCT
>JALOSH010000389.1 GCA_025458545.1 Hydrogenophaga sp. | reverse complement strand
GCAAAGCCCAGCAGTTCGCCGTCGTCGTCGCGCAGGGCGATGAGCACCGAATGGGCCCAGTAACGGGAGCCGTCCTTGCGCAGCAGCCAGTCCATGACCTCGTGCTGGCCTCGCGACGCAGCCAGCCGCAGCATCTGTGATGCCTGTTCCGTGCCGCGTACCGGGTCGTCCGGGGCCAGCAGCACACCCAGGGGGCGCCCCAGCATTTCGGTGGGCGTATAGCCGTCCATGCGCTGGGCGCTGTCGGTCCAGTCGGTGATGCGACCCTCGGCGTCCAGGAAGAACATGCTGTAGTCACGAAGGTTGTCCACCATCAGGCGGAAGCGCTGCTCGCTTTCCAGCAGCTCGGCGGAGCGCTCCCGGATCCGCTGTTCGAGCTCGTCGTTCAGCCCCTGGACCCTTTCCTCGGCCTGCTTGCGTTCCGTGATGTCGATGATCTGCACGAAGATCCCGACCACGCGCCCGTCCAGTATGTCCGGCAGATAGGCGGCGCTCACGTACATCGGCATGCCGTCGACACGACGGCGCCAGGCTTCGAAGCGCTGGGGCTCACCCCGCAAGGCGCCTCGCATGCGCGGTGCGATGTCTTCCCAGATCTCCGCCGGCACACACTCACTCAGATGCAGGCCAATGGCCTTGTTCGGGTCGATGCCGTAGACCCTCAGGTGCTCTGCGTTGGCAAACCGGAAGCGCAGCATCGGATCGAGGTAGGCAATCAGGCCGGGTACGTGATCGGTGATGGCCTGAAGGAAGCGCTGGTTGTCCTGCAAGGCCAGTTCAGCCGCTTTGCGCTGGGTGATGTCCACCACCGTGGTGTTGCTGCGCAGAAACCGTCCGTCGGCATCGCGCACTGCCGTCGACGACAGCAGCACGTCGATGACGGAACCGTCGCGTCGGCGAAGTTCGTACTCGACCGGTTCGACAAACCCTTCGCGCTGCAGGCGCTCCATGCGGTCTTCGTACACCCGGCTGTCGCCCTTGGCGCTGAGGAAATCCCTGGCGTGCATTCTGCCCACCACGTCGCCACGGTCGTAACCCAGCCAGCGCAGCTCGGTGTCATTGATCTCGACGTAAACGCCATCGGCGTTGATCGAGTGGTAACCACAAGGCGCTTCGTTGTAGAGCGACCGGGCCTGCCGCAGGGCTTCCTGCAAGCGCTGGTTGGTGGCCTGCACCGCCATCTCGCTGCGCTTGCGTTCGGTGATGTCGATCAGCTGGATGAAGATGCCCCGTACCTCGCCAGCCTCTCTGTATGGCGTGTACTCGATGCTGGCGTAGAACGTGCTGCCGTCGGCAAACACGCGCTCGCCCTCAAAGCGCACGGATTGCCCTGCCAGGGCCTGCTGCAGACGGGGTCTGGACGTCTCATAGTCCTGCGGACGGGCCAGTGCACTCACGTGCTGGCCGATGATTTCGCTGGCGTCGCGGCCCAGCCAGCGGGCGTAGCTGGCGTTGGCGAAGCGGCAGGTCAGATCCAGGTCGTAAAACGCGAGCTGGACCGGGACGTTGTCCAGCGTGCTCTGGACAAAGCTGCTCTGGGCCGCCAGCGCCGCCTCCACCTGCTTGCGCTCGGTGATGTCGGTCACGGTGGCGTTGACGTGCAGGAAACGTCCTGCGGCGTCGAACACCGAATTGCTGGTCATCAGGACGGTCAATGGACGACCATCTCGTGTGTTCAGCCCGAGCTCGATGGTTGTGGTGGTCTCGCCGCGCTTGATCCGTTCAAACCGTTGCCTCACGGCGTCGAGGTATTCGGGCTGAATGAACTCGAGGTAGTTGCGCACGCCGACGACTTCGTGCCGCTGGTAGCCCAGCCAGTTCAGCTCGGTCTGGTTGATCATGGTGATCAGACCGTTTTCGTCGGCTGTGTGGTACCCGCAGGGGGCATCGTCGTAGAGGGAGCGGAACGAGCTGAGGGCCTCCCGGATCCCGGCATTGGCCTGGTCGAGTTCCGCGGTGCGCTCGGCCACGCGCCGTTCGAGTTCCGCGTTGAGGCGAGCGACTTCCTCCTGTTGCCGGTGCTGTTCGGTGATGTCCCGGGACACGGCCAACAGCAGGGACACCCGGCCGTCCGCATCCCTGATGGGGGAAACCACCGTGTCCCACCACTTGGGGGTGCCCTTGAAGGTGACGCCGAAGGCGATGAAGCGGCTGGCCTTGCCGCTGGCCGCCTCCTCGATGGTCTGGCGGGCCAGGGCGCAACCCTCTTGCGGCCACCAGGACGTCCAGTCCTGGCCGCGCACCTGTTCGAAGTCGTCCACCTCGACCAGGCGACAGCCTTGAGCGGTCATCTGCAGCACCTCGCCGCCGAGACTGAGCACCTTGGTGCAGTCGGGGCTGCTCGCGATGATCTGCCGGTTGAGTTCGTCCTTGAGCCGGGCATCGGCTTCCAGTGACCGGACATGGGAGATGTCCTGCACGAAGCCCAGATGGCTCGACAGGCGACCTGCCGGGTCGAAGTAGGGTGCGCTGCGGGTCAGGACATGGGTGGTCTGTCCGTCGGGCATGAGCAGCCGGAATTCGATGCTGCTGCTGGCATCCTTGGTCACGGCCTCGGCCCAGTACAGGCGCACGCGCTCCCGGTCCGCCGGGTGCACGCGCCGCAACCAGCCGAAAGCCGGGAACTCGTGCCGGGCCATGCCGAAGATCTGGCACAGGCGGTCATCAACATGGGTGAGCACACCCTGGTTGTCGACACGGAAAGTGCCGGTCGGGAAGACGCTGGCCAGGGTTTCGAACAGCGCCTCGAACTCGAGCCGGTGGCCGACCACGCCGCGCGGTTCGGCCTGTTCCTGGCCGATG
>JALOSH010000388.1 GCA_025458545.1 Hydrogenophaga sp. | reverse complement strand
ACAGGCGGCGAGGTCGTCCACGCCGAAAACGAGGGCATCGGGTCCGATGATGTTCATGACTTTCTTTCTTGGTGGATCCATGCATCAGGTGGCGGTGCGTCCGCCCAGCACCTCGGCCACCCAGTCGGCGATGTACTGGCCTGCGTTGATGCTGTTGTCGAAGCTGGCGTGTTGGGCACCCCCCTCGCGGTCGGTGAAGATCTTGAGTTCGCGCTTCGGGCTGTTGACCAGCTGCTCGTAGGTGCGCTCGGCCCACTTCAGCGGGATTTGAGAGTCCTTGGCGCCGTGGGTGACGAGGAAGGGCACGCGGATCTTCTCGACCACGCCGTCCAGGTGCACGTCCTCGGCGATGCGCATGAAGTCGGCCACATCCTTTGCGCCCCAGACCCAGCACACATGGGCCCAGTAGTGCGGCACCGGGAAGTCGCCCTCTTTGTCCAGACGGCGCTTCTGCACGTCGCGCCAGTCGTGGTTGGCGCCCCAGCAAACGCCGGCGGCGAAGCGCGGCTCCATGGCCACAGCGCGCGGACAGTAGTAGCCGCCCAGCGACACGCCCTCGCAGCCGATGCGCTTTGCATCGACGTCGTAACGGTTTCCAGCCAGTCCACCACGCGGCTGGCCCAGTGCTCGGCATCAAAGCGCGCGGTGAGGCCCTGCAGGCGAAGCGCTTCACCGGTGCCCGGCTGGTCGACCACCAGCGAGGACACGCCGCGCTTCGCGAGCCAGGCGGGCAGGCCCACCAGGTGCTTCATTTCCTTGGTCGAGTCCAGGCCGTTGAGCTGCACCAGGATGGGCGCACGCTCGCCGGGCTTCAGACCCTCAGCGGGCAGGTAGAGCGCCGAAAGATGTTTGCCTTCGTAGGGGATATCCACCCGCTGAACCTTGTCACCCATCAGGCGCGATCCCTTCAGGAACAGGTCCAGCTCGCGCCGGTACAGATCGAGGCGGCCGGGCGCGTCGTGCGCCTGCAAGCGCTCGGCGGTGATCAGGTAGCTGGCCGCGCGGCGGTACTTCTCACCCGCCGAGAGCAGGCGCCCTCTGGCCTCGTCCTCCTCGGCCAGGCCGCACAGCTGGTCGGCCATCTTCACCCAGGTCTCGCGGAAAGCCCGGGTGCCAGCAGCGTCGGGCGCCTTGGCGGCCTCCTGCAGCGGCGCGCACATGGCTTCGATCTCGCCGATGCGAGCACCCATCTCGATCGCCAGATCGACCGAGAGGTTCCAGACGTAGTTGGTGGGGAAGTACTTGAACATGAACAGATTCAGGATTTGGGCGCAGGACGCGCGGCACGCGGCCCCACACCCAGCGTGGCGAAGAAGATGGCGGTTTGCTCATCGTTGAAATTGGGCACGAAGCGGAAACCGTGGATCAGGCCGTTGCGCACACGCACGATGTCCTGCCCCACGATGCGCTCGACGCCGGCCTTGGTGTACAGCTCGCTGCGCACCTCCAGATCGGCGGTGACCGTGTCGCCCTCCAAGCGGCGGTTGACGACGGTCAGTTTCGCCCTGGGCTCCACGACGGTACTCTCGATGTAAAACGCCAGGCAGGTCGGGTTGTTCATCTCGGGCATGCAGCGCCGGAAGTTGGAGCGCTCCACATCGGGGGCGATCAGCGCACGCACGGCCGCCATGTCGGCTGTGTGCACGGCTTTCACATAGCGGTCAAAAACGGCGTCCGGCGACTCAGTCGCCATGGCGCCCGAGGCCCCGATCGCGATGGACAAAGCAACAAGCAAGCGCAAAAAGGGGCGGGGTGTCATGAGATGTTCCTTTGAACCACAGGGTTGCAAGCGAGTGCCAGCGCAGTGACGCCTGGGCGTTCTGTCTGAACAGAATGGGTTGCATCAGCAAAAAGTCACGGCCTGCCGGAAGCCATCGACCCGACAGCCTCACTTGGAGATTTGTAGGAGACGGCAGGCCGTGCCAAAGGCTTCAACGCAAGCCAGCGATCAGAAGGCGTGGCGGATGCCAACCAGGTAGCTGGTGGCGGTTCCCACCGACACCTTGTCGCTGCCTGCATATCCGTACAGGCTGGTGCGCCTGGAGAGGGGGTGGAGGTAACCCAGGCCGATGGTTGTCCGGGTGGAAGATGCGTTGCCGGTTTCAGTCTTCCCGCGCGCCCAGGCGGCTTGCAGTTCGCCCGTGCCAACGGGAACGGTCAAGCCCAGGTGCGGCGTCTTCGTGGTGGCGCCGGTCGTACCCTCTTTGTGGTTGGTGTACTGGGCAAACAACTTCACCGCCTTGAAGTCGTAGCTACCTCCCACCACAACCACTTCCTCGTCCACTGCACCTGCAGGGTCTGGCGGAGGCAGATGGCTGACGTCTGCAAACGCTGCCGTCAACACCACCGGACCGCTGCGGTAGACCGCGTTGGCAATGACGTTGGAACTCCCCCTCTCCTCCGCGGCTTGCACAACCACGGAGCCGCTCACGCCGCCGAACCTGGGCGTGGTGTACGACAACGCATTGGGCAGAGCGGTATCGAGGGCCATGTAGCCGCGCGTGGAGCCGTTGTATTGCTGACGAAATGCAGGCGAGAAAGTCGAAACGCCGCTCATGGCGCTGGTGAAAACCATGGACTGAAAGGCTGGGTTGGCAACGTTGCCCAACTTGACATCACCGAAGTCGCCAGCAAGGCCGACCCAAGCCGAACGCGAAAAGAAGGGGTCTTGGATGGGCGGGGATGGTGGGCTGAAGCGGCCGCTCTGCCCCGTGTCTGCCCGGAAGAACGACTCCAGCTGGAACTGGGCTCGCAAGGTGCCCCCCAACGACTCCGTACCCCGGAAGCCGAAAAAGTTGGCCAAACCGCTGTTGTGCACGCCATTGACCGAGGTGATCGGCGCACGGGGTGCGCCCGGGGCCTGAGATTCGAGCTTGCCAACGCCCAGGTCAATGCTGCCATAGAGCTGAACCGAAGAAGTCGGTGCACCGCCACCAGGGGCGCCGCCAGGGGCTCCACCTTGGGCATGCACAGCACCCGAGAATCCCGCAACGCTGGCGAGTCCGAGCACGATCGCTGAGGCGTTGAAGGTTGCGCTTCTTTCTTTCATTGAGGTCTCCTGAATAGGTGTCAGCGGTCGCCGACTTGATAAAAATCAAATGAGCCGCGACTGTAGAAAGAAGGACCAGCGCTGAGAAATGGATTGTGCGGATTGCGCCTATCGACCTCGCCAATATCAGGGCAAACCCTTGTGCTCGAAACGCCTCGCCATGGGTGTGCGCTCGATGCTTTGCTGACCGAAAAAAACGTCACGCGGGCCGGTGAGCGCGTGTTCCTCAGCCAGTCCACCATGAGCAACGCGCTGGCGCGGCTGCGCGAGTACTTCGACGACGAATTGCTGGTGCAGGTGGGCGGTCGCATGGAGCTCACGCCGCGTGCCGAACTGCTGCACGAGGCCGTCCGCGACGTGCTGGTGCGCATCGACACCACGGTGGCCGCTCGACCAGCGTTCGAACCCAGCGAGTCCGACCGAGAGTTCACACTGTTCGTGTCCGACTATTCGATGGAGGTGCTGATCCCGGGCATGCTGGCGCTGGCCTGC
>JALOSH010000040.1 GCA_025458545.1 Hydrogenophaga sp. | reverse complement strand
TCATGGCAACTTGATCTCCGTCTCGCGCTTGAACGGCCACTTGCGGTTGATCTCGTTGATCAGCCCGTCCACCTTGCGCAGGCTGGACTCGACCTCGCCACGCAACACATCCAGATCGGTGGTGGCTTCCTTGGTGTTGGCGGCAATGCCCTGAGCCTCCACCAGCACCGCGTCCACCTTCTGCAGGCTGCCGCGCGCGTCGCCCAGCAACTGGTTGAGCTGCTGCACGGTGGCGCGTGTGTCGCTCACCAGCCCGCCTTGCACCATGCCGCCGGGCCCGGCGCCCTGCCCGAACACCTGCTGGTCGGCGTTGCTCACCAGGCTGTTGAGCCGCACGGTGAGCTGGTCGGCCCGCGCCAGCAGAGCGTTGGCGCGGTCGATGGTGAGCGTCAGTTTTTTCGCATCCGCTTCATTGCCCATCAGCACGCCGAGCGCACCTTGCGGTCCGTTCAGGCGCCCGGTCAACGACTGCACGTTGGCCAGACTGGTGGCGAGCGCGGCGTCGCTCTGGGTAAGGGCGGCGAGGTTGTCGGTGAGTTCGCGCACCGAGGCCATGAGCTTGGGAATCTCGGCCGCGGTGTCGCCGCGCAGCACCTGGCGCTCGGCACCGTCTTCCAGCGGGGGATCGGTCAGCACGCCGCTGTAGGCGCGGATGCGGGTGCCCCCCACCAGGCCACGCTCCATGGTGAAGATGCTGGACTGCCGCAGCCAGCGCGCGTCTTCCTGGGGCACGTCGATCAGGATGCGGGCGTTGCCGTCTTCGGCGAGCTCGATGCGAGACACCCGGCCGATGGCAAAACCGGCGAAGGTCATGTCCATGCCGACCACCACACCTTCGGAATCGTCGGACACCAGCACCAGGCGCTGGGTGCGTTCAAACACGCCGCGCGCGTACAACACGTACAGGGCCGAGCCGACCACCAGCACCAGCATGAGCAGCAACAACAGCGCGGCCTTCACCTCCAGGTTTTTCACCGGTGGCAGTTCGTCGGGCAGCGGAGAGGGATCGGGGCCGGGTTGGGGGTTCATGAGCGGCTCAATAGTAGTTGCCCAGCAGCGACACCACTTCGATCAGCAGGAGCACCGAGAACAGGCGGGCGAACTCCGAGATGTCGCTGCGGCGGCTGTAAAGGCCTTGGCCATCGCGCTGGGCAGCGGCGGCGAGCGGAACCACCGCCACCGCCAGGCTGAAGAACAGCGTCTTCAAGGCGAAGATCAGCGTGACCGCCGGGGTGAACACACCGCCCACATTGCGGGTGTAGGCGGGCAAGCCCCAGGGCGAAAAACCGTACACCGTGAGGTAGGTCAGCAGCAGGGCCACCACACAACTCATCGCCGCCAGCAGCAGCACCGAAAACACGCTGGCCAGCGCGCGCGGCAGCAGCTCGGTGCGCAGCAGCAAAGTATCGGCATGTTCGATGCCCTGGCGCTGCTGTTGACCCAGCAGCTTGCGGATGCGCTGGGCGCCCGGCATGGCATAGCGCACCGCCACGAACATGGCGGCGTACAGCGGGATCAGCTCCAGCACCAAGGTGCGCACCAGCACCTCCAGCGCGTATTGCGAGAGTCCGTAGCTGGTGGCGGTGGCCACTACGATGCGGATCAGCACCAGGCTGATGAGCGCAGAAAGCACCAGAAACCAGGTCAGCAGCGGCGCGGTGGCCGAGTACACACAGCGCAGCACCTCGTGGCGCTGGTGGCCCTTCTGGTAGCTCGACGGCAGAAAAGCCAGCACCATGATTTGCGCACCCAGCAGCAGCACCTGCCACCAGGCCGTCCAGCTGGCGCGCACGCGCCGGACCCATTGGCCGAGCGCATGGGAAAGGGTGGAAACAGGACTCATGGCGGAATGATAGGCCGCGCGACTGGGTGAGAGCAGTGGCTGGGCACACGGTGTAGAGGCAGCGCGGGACAAATGGTTCAGGCGGTCACCGCCGTCGGCGCGGCCGACCTGCCACGTGCTAGGTCAGTGTGCTTTCCCGATCGGCGCTTACACCGGATGCGCTGGGGACTGCGCCAACGCCCAGGCGACGTGCTCACGCACCATGCCGTCCGGCTCGGTGCTGCGGGCCACCAGCGCGGTTCGGATGGTCGCGTCTTCGGCATGCCGCAACGCATTGCCCATGGCCACCGCGATGTTGCGCAGCCAGCGGGCGTGCCCGATGCGGCGGATGGCGCTGCCTTCGGTGCGGCTCAAAAACTGTTCTTCCGTCCACGCGAACAGCTGGACCAATGTGGAACCGGTGAGGCCCTCGCGCGGATCGAAGTCGGGCAGCGCCGACCGCTGCGCGAACTTGTTCCAGGGGCAGACCAGCTGGCAGTCGTCGCAACCGTAGATGCGGTTGCCGATCAGTGGGCGCAAATCTTCGGGGATGGAGCCCGCGTGTTCGATGGTGAGGTAAGAGATGCAACGGCGAGCGTCCAACCGCTGCGGGCCGAGGATGGCTTGGGTGGGGCAGACTTCGATGCAGGCGGTGCAGGCGCCACAGTGGTCGCTGACCGGTTCGGTGGGTGGCAGGGCGATGTCCACATAGATCTCGCCCAGAAAGAACATCGAGCCGCCTTCGCGGCTGAGGATCAGCGTGTGTTTGCCGCGCCAGCCCTGGCCGCTGCGGCCGGCCAGTTCGGCCTCGAGCACGGGCGCAGAGTCGGTGAACACGCGGTGGCCCAGCGGGCCCACTTCGGCGGCGATCTTGTCGGCCAGCTTCTGCAGCCGGTGGCGCAGCACCTTGTGGTAGTCCCGGCCCCGGGCGTAGAGCGAAACGATGGCCTCGCCGGGCCGCTGCAGGCGCTGCAGCTCGGCGCTGGTCCAGTCATCGGGTGTGCCAGGCGGCAGGTAGTCCATGCGCGCGGTGATCACGCTCACTGTGCCCGGCACCAGCTCGGCCGGGCGCGCGCGCTTCATGCCGTGGCTGGCCATGTAGGCCATGTCGCCATGAAAACCGCCGTCCAGCCAGGCGCGCAGCCCGGGTTCGGCGGTCGACAAATCGATGCCGGTCACGCCAATTTGGGAGAATGCCAGCTCCCGGCCCCAGGCCTGAATCTGTGAGCGCAATTGAGCAGCATCAAAACCGGACGTCATGTTCCGCCCATTGTAGAAAGCGCCGACGCGCAGAGCGGCGTGGTCTGGCGTGGGCGCTGGGACAACGAGGCCGAGACGCAAGCCTTCGCGCAACGCCTGGCGCTGTGCCCGGCCATCGCCCACGCCACGCTCACGCTGCAGGGCGATCTGGGGGCGGGCAAGACCACCTTCGTGCGCCACCTGCTGCGCGCGCTCGGCGCGCGCGGGCGTATCAAGAGCCCCACCTACGCCGTGGTGGAACCGCACAGCGCGATCGATTGCCCGCTGATGCCACCGGGCGAACCGCTGTCCATCTGGCACTTCGACTTTTACCGTTTCACCGACCCGCGCGAATGGGAAGACGCGGGTTTTCGGGAACTGTTCGCCAGTCCCGGCCTCAAGCTGGTGGAATGGCCCGAGCGGGCCGCCAACCACATGCCCCCGGTGGACGCCGAACTTCACATTGAACCCGATCCGATGCAGACCCAGCCCGATCACGACGATGCGCGCGAACTGCGCCTGACCGCCTTCACCGCCGCTGGCCGGCAGCTTGTGCAGTCACTCCAGGCATGACGGCGCCGCACCAAAAAGAGCGCCGCCGCCTGCTGAAAGCCGGTTCGCTGGTGCTGCTGCTGGGCGCACACCAGATCGCCCACGGGGCCAGCGTGGTGGCGGTGCGCATCTGGCCGGCCCAGGACTACACCCGCGTGACCATCGAATCCGATGGCGCGCTGCGGGTGCGCACGGTGAACAGCGAGGCCACCCGCCTGGCGGTGGAGATCGAGGGCATCGACCTGGTGGCCGGTCTGCGCGACCTGGTGGGCAAACTCAAGAGCAGCGACCCCAACATCGCAGGCATCCGCATCGCTGCGGCGAGCGAGAACCTGGTGCGCCTGACCATCGACCTGAAACAGGCGGTCAAACCCCAGGTGTTTCACCTGCAGCCGGTCGCGGCCTACCAGCACCGGCTGGTGTTCGACCTGTACCCGGTAGAGCAGGTCGACCCGCTGGAGCAGCTGGTGGCCCAGCGCATGAAGGAGCTGGACGCTGCCAGCGAGCGCGCCGCGAAGCTGCTGGGGCACGAAGCGGGCCTGCTGGAGAGCACGCCCCCGCCGCCCTTGCCCGACACGGCCGATCCGCTGGGTGCCCTGATCGCTCAACGAGAACGCCCGAACGACACCGCGCGGCCCGGCAGTGGCCTGCCCAGCCCGACCGCCAGCGCCAGCACGCCCGCCACCCGCCCAGGCACCGACCGCGCCGGAGTGGGAGCCACCGTGAGCGCCAACCCGGCAGGTGCCGAGCGCCGCACCGAGCGGCTCATCATCGTGGCGCTGGACCCAGGCCATGGCGGCGAAGATCCGGGGGCCATCGGCCCTGCCGGCACACACGAAAAAGAGGTGGTGTTGAAGATCGCGAAAAAGCTGCGCGACCGCATCAACGCTGCCCGCGTCAACGGCAGCCCGATGCGCGCCTTCATGACGCGGGACGCCGATTTTTTTGTGCCCCTCAGAACGCGGGTGCAGAAAGCCCAGCGGGTCAAGGCCGACCTGTTCATCAGCATCCACGCCGACGCTTTCATGACCCCACAACCCGCGGGCGCCAGTGTGTATGCCCTCAGCACCCGGGGCGCCACCAGCGCCAGCGCGCGCTGGATGGCCAACAAAGAGAACTCGGCCGACCTGGTGGGCGGCGTCAACGTGAAAGCGAAAGACGCCTCCTTGCAGCGCGCCCTGCTGGACATGACCACCACCGCCCAGATCAAGGACAGCCTCAAGCTCGGCAGCGCCATGCTGGGCGAGGTGGGCCGCGTGGGCCGGTTGCACAAGCGCAATGTGGAGCAGGCCGGCTTTGCGGTGCTCAAGGCGCCCGACATTCCCAGCGTGCTGGTGGAAACCGCCTTCATCAGCAACCCCGACGAAGAACGGCGCCTCAACAGCGAGGCGTATCAGAACGCGCTGGCCGACGCCCTCATGAAGGGCATCGTCCGGTATTTCAGCGCCAATCCGCCGCTGGCCCGCAACCGCTCGCTGTGACCTTGGGCCGAACCGACGTCAACGCAGCATCAGATAGGCCAGCGCCGCCGCCGCCACGGTGCCCCAGCCCAGCCATTCGACGGCGGGCTTGAGCTTGGCCTCGGCCGCCGGGCCAAAGCGGGCCATGAGGAAGGCCACCAGGAAAAAACGCCCACCGCGCCCGATGAACGAGGCCAGGGTGAACGGCAGCAGCGCCATGCCCAGCCCGCCGGCGGTGACGGTGAAGGCTTTGTAGGGGATCGGCGAGAACCCGGCCAGCAACACCGCCCAGAAGCCCCATTCCTCGAACCACTGCTGGGCCAGCACCAGCTTGTCTGCGTAACCCATGCGCTCGATCCAGGGCACCACCGCGTCCATGGCGGCCCAGCCGATCAGGTAACCGAACAGCCCGCCGAGCACCGACGTGACCGTGGTGATCATGGCCAGGCGGAACCAGGACTTTGGTTGGGCCAACGCCATTGGCGCCAGCATCACGTCGGGCGGAATGGGGAAAAAAGACGATTCCGCAAAGCTCAGAACACCCAGATACCACGGGGCTTTGGGGTGGCGACTCCAGCTCAGGACGCGGTCGTACAGGGGGCCAAAGAGTTTCACGGGGGTGGGTGGTGGTCAAAAGCCCTGGATTATCGGGGCTCGCAGAACGCGGGAGCGCCGCGACCGGCTTGCTCTTGCTCCGCCTGTGAAACACCGCACCGAAACCTACAATCGCCGTCATGTCCAGCACCGCTCGCCGCCCGATCCGTGAACTGCCCGACGAGCTGATCAGCCAGATCGCGGCCGGCGAGGTGGTCGAACGCCCCGCTTCGGTGGTGCGCGAGTTGCTGGACAACGCGCTGGACGCGGGCGCCACACAAATCACCGTGCGCCTGTTGGCCGGTGGCGTGCGGCTGATCAGCGTGGAAGATAACGGCAGCGGCATCCTGCGCGCCGAGCTGCCCACCGCGCTCAAGCGCCACGCCACCAGCAAGATCGCCAGCCTGTCCGATCTGGAATCGGTGGGCACCATGGGCTTTCGGGGCGAGGCGCTGGCCGCCATTTGCTCCATCGCCGAGGTGTCTGTGCTGACCCGTGTGGACACGGCCGATGAGCCCCACGGCTGGCTGCTGGACGGCCGCAGCGGCGAACTGCAACCCACCGCGCGCGGTCCGGGCACCACGGTCGAGGTGCGCGAGCTGTTTTTTGCCACGCCGGCTCGGCGCAAGTTCCTCAAGACCGACGCGACCGAACTGGCCCATTGCGTCGAAGCGGTGCGGCGCCACGCGCTGGCCCGGCCCGAGGTGGGTTTTGCCATCTGGCACGACGGCAAACTGGTGGCGCAATGGCGCGCCGTGGCCGCCAGCGGTATCGAGGCTTTGCGCCAGCGCCTGGCCGATGTGCTGGGTGAAGACTTCATCGAACAGGCGGTGGCGGTGGACTGGCCGCTGGAGTCCCTTGCGGAGGGCGACGACGGGGCACCCGCCACCGCTCCGGCGCTGCGGGTCTGGGGCTTTGCCGGAGTGCCCGACGCCGCCCGCTCGCGCAGCGACTGGCAGTTTGCCTATGTCAACGGTCGCTTCGTGCGCGACAAGGTCATCACCCACGCCGCGCGAAGCGCCTACGAAGACGTGTTGCACGGCCAGCGCCAGCCGGTGTACGCCCTTTTTCTCGCCGTCGATCCGGCGCGGGTGGACGTGAACGTGCACCCGACCAAGATCGAGGTGCGGTTTCGCGACGGCCGCGAGGTGCACCAGGCGGTGCGGCGCGCGGTGGAAGCGGCACTCGCCGTGCCACGCTCGGCTGCAACCCCGTCCTTTCACAGTTCACAGGTTCCGCTGCCGGGCGCGGCGGGCGGAGGCGCTGCGCCCGCGCCCGGGATCGCCGGGACATCGGGCTGGACGGCACCCGAGCGCTTGCCTTCCACCGCTGGCGCCGCCCAGAACACGCTGGCGCTGCAGCGCTACGCACCACCCGACACCATCGGCCAGCGCGTGAGCGACCTCGGTGCGTTGTGGGGCCACGGCCCATCGAACACAGAGTCAACACAGACGCCAGCAGGGACCACTGCGTCACCCGAAACACCGCGCAGCGAGACGCCACCCAGCACCGCGCTGCCACCTGGAGACTGGCCGCTGGGTCGCGCCATCGCGCAATTGCAGGGCGTCTACATCCTGGCCGAAAACGCGCAGGGCCTTGTCGTGGTGGACATGCATGCCGCGCACGAGCGCATCGTCTACGAACGGCTCAAACAGCAGCTGGACGACGAGCAGCTCGCCAGCCAGCCGCTGCTGATCCCGGCCACCTTCGCCGCCACGCCCCAAGAGGTGGCGACCGCCGAAGACAGCGGCGTGGTGCTGGCCATGCTGGGCCTGGAAATCGTGCCCTTTTCACCCAAGACGCTGGCGGTGCGCGCCGTCCCGACCACACTCGCACAAGGCGACCCGGTGGAGCTGGCGCGCAGCGTGCTCGCCGAACTCAGCCAGCACGAGGCCAGCACCGTGGTGCAGCGCGCCCGCAACGAGCTGCTGGCCACCATGGCTTGCCACGGCGCGGTGCGCGCCAACCGGCGCCTGACCATCGACGAAATGAACGCCCTGCTGCGCCAGATGGAAGTGACCGAGCGCTCCGACCAGTGCAACCACGGCCGACCCACCTGGCGGCAGTTGGGCATGCGGGAGCTGGACGCGCTGTTCCTGCGCGGTCGCTGAGTCCGCGCGCCGGTTGGCGACCGTGACGTTGTTCTCGGAGTCCCCGACTTAAGTCAAAAATATTTCAAAAGTATTGCTTTTCCGCTTCATTTGCTCTTTTGGACTGCCGAAAGCCTCGCCATACTGGATCGGATCGGATTCCGGCCGCTGGTGGCTGAGAACCCATCCAGATGAGGTTTTCATGCGGAAAAGCTTTCTTTCTTCTTTTGACTGGGCACCCCGATGCGTTCTGGCTGCCTGGGTGCTGGCTTTGGCAAATCCTGCCTTTGCGGCGACCCCGGCCAACGCCGCGAGCCCGGCGGCAGAAGCCTTCAGCGGCGGCAACACCGCCTGGATGCTGATCGCCACCGTGCTGGTGCTGCTGATGACCATCCCAGGGATCATGCTGTTCTACAGCGGCATGCTGCGCACCAAAAACACGCTGTCGGTGGTGGCGCACATTTTTGCAGCGTCGGCGGTGGTCACCCTGACCTGGTCCATGCTCGGCTACAGCCTGGCCTTCACCCCGGGCAACGGCTGGTTCGGTGGCCTGGATCGGCTGTTTGCCGAGGGCCTGGTCGGCAAACAGGTGGGAGCACATCCGTTGGCGCCCACCATCCCGGAATCCGCGTTTTTCCTGTTCCAGCTGTCTTTCGCGATCATTGCGTTTGCGATCATCACCGGCGCGACGGTCGAACGCATGCGGCTGGGTGGCACCGTGGTGTTCGCAGCGCTCTGGACGCTGCTGGTTTACGCCCCGGTGGCGCACTGGATCTGGCAGCCCAGCGGCTGGCTGGCGGCCATGGGACACATGGACTTTGCGGGCGGCACGGTGGTGCACGTGGCCGCTGGCGCCTCGGGCCTGGCCGCGGCCTGGATGGTCGGGCCGCGCAAAGGCTTCGGCACCGAACCCATGATTCCCCACAACCTGCTGCTCACCGTCATTGGAGCGGGTCTGTTGTGGGCTGGCTGGTTTGGGTTCAACGCTGGCTCGGCATTTGAAGCCGGTCCCCGTGCCGTGGGCGCTGTTTTGGCGACCCAGGTGGCGGCCAGCGTCAGCGCCTTCGTATGGGGTCTGTGCGAATACGTCAAACGGGGCCAGATGAGCGTGCTGGGCATGGCCACTGGCGCCATCGCAGGGCTGATCGCTGTGACCCCGGCATCCGGCTTCGTGGGCATCATCGGCGCTTTGTCCATTGGCAGTGCGGCGAGCATCATCTGCTTTTTCGCGGTCACGAACTTCAAGGCCAAAACCGGGATTGACGACACCCTGGATGTGTTTGCGCTGCACGGCATCGGCGGCATGGTGGGCACCGTGCTGGTGCCGGTGTTTGCCCTGTCGGCGATCGCCCCCGTGACCGCCACCGTCCTCACCAATGTGGTGGGTGCGCTGGTCGTGGCAGCCTATGCCGGTTGCATGTCGCTGGCCATCCTGTGGGTGGTCAAGGTCGTCGTCGGGCTACGTGTGGACGAAAAGTCGGAACGCATGGGCCTGGACATCTCGCAGCATGGCGAGATGATCTCCCCGAACTGATGTCTGGTGCTTGACGCACATGTCAGACCCCAAGACGCCATCTTCTGGCGACAGCGGCATCATGAACTATGCGCTGCGCATGGTCATTCCCATCAAGCGGGAATTCGGGCGTTCGCTGGATGTGCAGCACTTCCTGCACGACCTCAGCTACGCCAAGGAAGTCCTGGAAGAAGCGCGGCAAAGTCAGAACCCCAAGCTGCGTGAATACGTCGAGTACCTTGAAACACGGATGATGGGCCCGCGCAACGCGGCCCCTCCTGCGCCCGCGGTGACGCAACGGTTGCAGACCCAGGCAGCGCCGCCGGCAAGCTCGGACCAGAAGACCGAGCTGAGTCTGGAAGAAGAGGCCAAGCGATTGATGCTCGCCAAGTACCGCTCCGGTCTGCGCTGACACCGATCCGCCTTCTGCCTTCTGTTGGCGCGCCCAGTGACGCAGACCGGGAAACTTTTTCTGGCGAGAACGCTCCGTCTTCCAGATGAAACGCCTGATCGCCCTCACCCTGTTCACCGCCGCGCTGCTGGCCGGCTGCGCCACGCTCGACGAACGCCAGCGTGGCTGGATCTTTCAGCCGTCTGATCGCAGCTGGGGGCGCGGCGAACAAGCCGCAGCCGACATGCACGACGTGTGGATCGACTTCAATTCCCGGGAAACCGGCGAACCTGTGAAGCTGCACGGCCTGTGGAGCCCGAACGAACGGTTTGCGCAGGACCCCAAAGCCCCCGTGCTGCTCTACCTGCACGGCGCGCGCTTCAACGTGGTGGGCTCGGCGTTTCGCATGCGCCGCATGCAGGAACTGGGCTTCTCGGTGCTGGCGGTGGATTACCGCGGCTTCGGCAAAAGCACGAACCAGCTGCCGTCCGAGGCCATGGCCTACGAAGACGCTCGCGCGGCGTGGGACTGGCTGGGTCGGCAGTACCCCGACCGGCCGCGCTACATCTTTGGCCATTCGCTGGGCGGTGCCATTGCCATCGACCTGGCGGCCGGTGTGACCGATGAAGCAGGCACCCTGGTCGAAGGTACCTTCACCTCCATCCCCGATGTGGTGTCGTCGTACAAGTGGGGCTGGCTGCCGGTCGGCCCACTGATCACCCAGCGCTTCGAGGCGGTGGATCGGGTCAAAGCGATCGGCTCGCCGCTGCTGGTGGTGCATGGCAGCGAAGACCGCACCATCGCACCCGAGCTGGCTGGGCCGCAAGCTGTTTGAGGCGGCCACCGGCCCGAAGCGCTTCGAGCTGGTCGAAGGCGGCTCGCACCACAACACGAATTCGGTGGGCCAGCCACAATACCGCGTCGCTCTGGCCGAGCTGTTCGGGCTGAAGTGAGCCCCCCCCTGCGCCGCCTTCGGCGTCACCCCCCAAGGGGGCAACGCGGTGCGGCCCGGCTAAGCCGATTCCGCCGCGTTCTGGACACATTCACGTCGCGCCGGTCCCTGACCATGGCAGAGCGAGCCTTCTGCTACCCTCGACCGGATGTCCGCTTCCCGTTCCGCCATGTCGCCCGGTCTGATCGTGCTGGTGCTGTCCCTG
>JALOSH010000387.1 GCA_025458545.1 Hydrogenophaga sp. | reverse complement strand
TGCACCGGCTGGCCCTGGAACGGCAGCGACACACCGGTGGGGCGACCGGCCGATTTGCCTTCAACGCTGCCAACTTTCTCGACCCGCTGGCCGGTGGTGAATTTGCCGCTCACCCGCAAGTCGGCCGGGGCATCTTTGGGCGCTTCGATGAAGGTCTTGGCGGGCAACACGGCGTGGCCAGCCAGGGTGGCCGGGTAGGCGGTCTGGGCTTGGGCGGTGAAGGCGGCCAGGGTCAGGGCGGCGGTCGACAGGTGGGTGAGGCGCAAGTTCATGGTGGGTACTGCAAAGTGGACAACAACAAGAGCCTGGCAGCGTCCCGTGACGAAGCCATGAACAGGCGTTGAAGAAAGTGTGACGCGCCGCTGAAACAAACCGAAATAAAGCGAGACCGCGCTGAGACCCAGCCAGCGGACCGTCCCGGCACCATCACGGTCATGTTCAACAGCTTCCTGAAAGGGGCAACCTTATGAAATCCTGGATCAAACGCAGTCTCATTGGCCTCACCGCCGCCACCGTCGTGCTCGGCGGCCTCACCGCTTGCGGCTCGCGTGGTGACCACGCCCGCGGCTGGAGCGACGAGCGCATCACCGAGATGCGCGGCAAGGCCATCGAGAGAATCAGCAGCAAGCTGGAACTCAACACCGACCAGAAAGCCAAGCTCGGTGTGCTGGCCGACGAGATGATCGCATCGCGCAAGGCCTTCAAGGGCAACGCCGCCGATCCCCGCGCCGACCTGAAGGCGCTGATCGCCGGCGACAAGTTCGACCGCACCAAGGCCCAGGCCATGCTCGACCAGAAAACCCAGGTGGTGCAAGGTAACGGCCCGAAAATGCTCAGCGCCTTTGGCGACTTCTACGACAGCCTGACCCCGGCACAGCAACAGCAGGTGCGCGAGAAGATGGACCGGCGCGGTCACGGCTGGTGGGGTCGGGGTTGATGCCGTTCACCGCCTGAAGATGCCTGCGCAGCACAGCCTGCGCTGGCTGATCTCGCGGCACCACGCCCTGGGCGCCACCGCAATGTAAGAATGTCGCATGCACCGCATCCTGCTGATCGACGACGACGAGAACCTTGGCCCGCCGCTGGCGACTTATTTCCAGCGCTTCGAGCTGCAGCTGGTGCACGCCACCCGCCCGAGCGAAGGTCTGGAGCGGCTGCGCAGCGGTGGTTTCGACGCCGCCATCCTCGACGTGATGCTGCCCGAGATGAACGGGTTTGAGCTGTGCCGCATCATCCGCCGGGACAGCGACATTCCCATCGTCATGCTCACCGCGCGCGGCGATGTGACGGACCGTGTGGTCGGGCTGGAGCTGGGTGCCGATCACTACCTGCCCAAGCCGTTCGAGCCGCGCGAACTGGTGGCGTGTCTGCAGACGGTTCTGCGCCGATTGAAGCCCAATGGCAATGGCCAGGGCCATGGCCACAACCCGGCGCTGAGCGCTGCGCCCACGCTGCGGTTTGATGGCCTGACGATCGATACGGCACGCCGCAGCGTGACCCGTGATGCGCAGGAGATCGAACTCACCGGCACCGAATACGAGTTGTTGCTGCTGCTCGCGCGCGAGCCGGGCAAGGTCTTCAGCCGTGACGACATCCTCAACCAGCTGCGCGGTCACGAGGCCGACCTGTACACCCGCGCGGTCGACATCGTGGTCAGCCGCCTGCGCAAGAAGCTGGAGCCGCTGGATTGCATCAAGACCCTGCGCAACGCGGGTTACTCGCTGGCGCTGCGCCGTCTGCCTCCATGAACACCCATGGCATGAACGACGTCTCTGGCACAACACCGTCATCCTGGAAACGCGCCAAACACCGCATCGCGCACTCCATCAAACTGCGCATGGTGCTGGTGTTTCTGGTGCTGGCGGCGGCCATGACCTTCGTGATGGTCACGGGCGCGCAGAAGGCGTTTTCTGTGGGTTGGCGCGAGGCGGCGCGACCCCTGCTGATGGACTACGTGGACCGTCTGGCTGGCGAGATCACGGCCGGGGGCTTGCCGAGCGTGGAGCGCGCGCAGGCCATCACCGAGCGCCTGCCGCTGACCGTGCGCATCGAGGGGCCGCAGGTGCAATGGGTTTCGCACCCCGATCAGAAACCACCGGACTGGCAACGCCCAGGGGGTCCCGACGAGCAGCGGTTTCGACGCGGAGACTGGGGTGGCGACAAGGACTGGCATCGCATCCTCAAACGCCAGACCGCAGACGGCCACACGGTCGAATTCGGCATCAACGAAGACGTGTTCGAACGCCGCCCGCGCCTGATCGGGTACGCCCTGGCGGCGTTGCTGTTGCTCACGCTGTTGGCCTGGCTGTATGTGCGCCGACTGCTCAAACCGCTGGACGCGATCGGCGAGGGCGCACGACGATTCGGTGCCGGCGATTTCAGCCAGCCGATCCCGGACCGTTGCTGCAAAGCCCACGACGAGCTGGGCGAACTCGCCGTCACCATCAACACCATGGGGCGCGACATCCACCAGATGCTGGATGCCAAACGTGCGCTGCTGCTGGCCATCAGCCACGAGCTGCGCAGCCCACTCACCCGCGCCCGGCTCAACACCGAATTGCTGCCCGAGGACGACACCCAGGTGAGCCCGCAGCGCGAGGCGCTGTTGCGCGACCTGCAGGAGATGGCCAGCCTCATCAGCGATCTGCTGGAGAGCGAGCGTTTGTCGGCCAAACACGCCGCGCTGCAGCGCGAACCGGTGGCGCTGGCCGCGCTGGCCCGGGAAGTGGTGGCCGAGGTGCTGGCGCGCCAGCCTGAGCGATCGGACGCGCGACCCGAGATCACCTTGCTCGCCGATCCCGATCTGC
>JALOSH010000039.1 GCA_025458545.1 Hydrogenophaga sp. | reverse complement strand
GCGTGCAGGCCGCACGCCTGACCAAATGGGCTACGGCCACGAGCTCACCGGCAACGTACTGCAGGCCGCCATGGCGGCGCATGTGCGTGGTGGCCTGCTGGACGAAGATGCGCTGTACGAGCACCTGCAGCTCTGGGATTTGAAGCATCTGGCCAACCATGGCACGCACGTGATGAGCCTGGCCTGCGGCCCACGCCGCCTCACCGACACCCTGGACCAAGAGGCAACACCCCCCGTCTGGAGCCGCACGAACGACGAGGCCAGCCGCTGCGACCTGATCGCGGTGCAGCTGGACTGGTCGAACGTGATGGACACCTCGGGTGGTGCGATGAATGTGAGCATCCTCGACGGATTGCTCTACATCCTGTCGCGCTGCGCCGACGACGCCAAGGTGGTGGTCAACATCAGCTGGGGCACGCTGGCCGGCCCGCACGATGGCACATCTGTTCTGGAAGCCGCGATGGACCAGCTGATTGCGCTGAGCGGCGGGCGGCTGCAGATCGTCGTGCCCGCCGGCAACGGCTACCAGAGCCGCACCCACGCCAACCAGACCCTGGCACCTGGCGAATCGGTCACGCTGGGCTGGCGGGTACAACCGGACGATCGGACCCAGAGCTTCCTCGAACTGTGGCTGGGCGACCCGGCTCTGCCATCGGAGCCGGTGCGCGACGTGGCCATCACCGTCCAACCGCCCGGGCATCCAGCCCTGCCTGATATGAAAGTGGGCCAGGCGGGTGTGTGGCCTTCGGTCGATGCGCCGGCCTGCGGGCTGATCTTTCCAAGGCGCAGCGCACTGGGCACACAGGCCACCTGCGCGCTGCTCGCCGTGGCCCCCACCTTCAGCCACCGGGCGGAGGTGACCACCGCGCCCTTCGGCCTGTGGCAAGTGACCATCACCAACCAGGGGCTCAACCCGCTGGTGCTGGATGCGCATGTGGAGCGCGACGACGTGGCCATGGGCACCCACACCGGCGCGCGGCAGTCGTACCTGGAAGATGCGTGCTACGACACCAGCGGCGGGCTGGAGAGCTTCATCGACGACCCGCTCAACCCCACCCCGGTGCGACGCAGCGGCACCTTCAACAGCCTGTCCACCGGTGCGCGCACCGTGGCGGTGGGCGGCATCCGCCACGCGGCCAGCGCGTTCGACCCGTTCGTGCGCTACAGCCCTCGCCTGCCGGACCCCGACCCTGGTCGCCCGCAGCGCCCGGGCGTGAAACTGCTGCCCGACCGCCTGGCGGTGAGCGACGACAACGCCGTGCTGTGGGGGGTGCGCGGTGCGGGCAGCCGCAGCGGCAGCGTGGTGCGACTCACCGGCACCAGCTCTGCGGCGCCCCAGGTGGCGCGCGATCTGTTCAACAGGCTCTAGACCCGTCCGACGCCGGGGCGCCAGGCCTACCAGCGCGCAGGCAGGGCCTTCAGCAACCAGATCCAGCGTTCGCGCACGGCGATGTAGCCACCGGTTTCCAGGTCCTTGAGCAGGCGACTCACCATCTCGCGGGAACAGGCCAGGTGCTGGGCCAGTTCCTGGTGGGTCAGGCGCTCGCGCAGCGGGCGTTCGCCCAGCGCATTGGGTTCGGCGGCCAGCTGGTTGAGCAGGTGCACCAGGCGGCCATACACATCGACCAGCGCCACACTGCGGGCGCTCTCTGTGGCCAGGCGCGCACGGCGGATGAGCTTGCCCATGAGCTCCAGCGCGAATTCGGGGTGTTCAGCGATGTAGGCCAGCAAGGTCGCGCGGGACACGACCGAACAGGTGGTGGCTTCGGCGGCTTCGACATTGGCGGAACGCGGGCCTCCGTCGAGCGACATTTCGCCCACGTATTCGAGCGGGCCGTAGGTGCCCAGGGTGAGTTCTTTGCCCGCTTCGTCGCTCAGAAATGCGCGCAGCCTGCCTTGCAGAACGATGTAGAGCGTGTCGCCGGTTTCGCCTTCCTGGATGAGCAACGCGCCGCGCCGGTAGCGGCGCTGCACCCCCAGGGCGGCGAGCGCTTCAATGTGGGTGCTGGTTGCTGATGGGGCAGATCGATCGGCGGCGGCGGGCATCAAGGCTCATGGTTGTGCAAAGGCCATGGCATTGTGCGACACGGGAGAGACGATGCGCAAGGCAGGCACCACAGGCGGCAGGCTGTTGACCCGCTGGAGCAGCTTGCGGATGCTGGAACAGCCGGTCTTTTCGCGCAGCGCCTTGATCTGGCTGCGCACGGTGGACTGCGCCACGCCGTGGTCTTGGGCAATGTCGGGGATCGACAGACCGCGGCACAGACCCATCATCACCGACTCTTCGCTCGGGCTGAGGTGCTGGGCTCGGGCATACATGCGAACGGCCAGGTTCTCACAGGCGCTCTGGCGCGAGAGCAGCACCAGCACACACGGTGCGTCGGACTCCAGCGGGTGGCTCAGCGGAATGAAGGCCATCGACAGTTCTTTGTCGTCCTTGTTGAGCAGCAACAGCTTGCGCTGACCGCGCAACGCCTGCTCCATGGCGGCCTGGATTTGCCCGGTGAATTCGGTCGTGGTGCCGAGCAGCACATTGCCGTGGGACACGATCAGGCGGCCGCTGGCCATTTCGTGCCGTGCCAGGTGGTTGGTGTGGCGCAGCCGACCCTGGCCGTCGATCACCAGGACGCCGTAATCGATCTCATCCATGACCCGCAGCAACAGCGTCTGCTCCAGGCCGGGAGGCGCGAAAGCAGCGGCCGGGTTGTAGGCGTTGCGTGAGAGGTTTTCGCTGGCGTGCCACATGGTCGTTCTCCGTCGGTTGGGGATGGAGTGACTTTAGAAACATGCGGCCGGGCCAGATAGCGCCTGGTTCCCCGGCGTTTTGTGATCCATTCACATTCCCGGCAAAAAGTCGGGCAAACCGTGCGTTATCGCAAGGCTTTCTCGCGAATCGCAGCCAGCGTGCCACGCGTGGTGATGACTTCTTCACTCAGCAGCACCTCGATCACCGTGCCACCGGGAGCGGCCAGCGCACGCAGAAGGGCCGGTTCGAACTCGGCGGTGTGGGTGATTCGGTCGGCCGCGTAGCCATAGGCACGGGCGAGCGCACAGAAGTCCGGGTTGCGCAGACCCGAGCCGCTCACGCGCGCCGGGTAATCGCGCTCCTGGTGCATGCGGATGGTGCCGTAGGTACCGTTGTTGAGCAGCAGCACGATGCTCCGGGCACCGTGCTGCACAGCGGTGGCCAGCTCCTGGCCGTTCATGAGGAAATCACCGTCACCCGCGATGGTGAACGCGGTGCGCCCGGTGAGGATTGCCGCCGCAATACCGGCCGGAACGCCATAGCCCATGGCCCCGTTGGTGGGCGCGAGCTGGGTCTTGTGACCCTTGGCGAGACCGTGGTAACGGTAGAAACGGTGCAGCCAGCTGGCGAAATTGCCCGCGCCGTTGGTGAGCACGGCGTCGGCGGGCAGGTGGCGCTGCAGGGTGTGGATGATGGCCGGCATGTCAATCGTGCCGGGCAGCACAATGCCGCCGTTGGCCGCGTCCACGTTGACCTCGTAGTCGGCGTGGCAGGCCTGCGTCCACTGCCCCCAGGCCACACCCGGCGGGGCGGTCAACACCTCAAGACTGCGTGCCGCCGCGTTCATGGTCGCGTTGATCGCCAGCGTGGCCTGGTAGACGCGGTTCAGCTCTTCAGCACTGGCATGGATGTGCACCAGCTTCTGTTTCGGGACCGGCGCTTCGATCAGCGTGTAGCCACCGGTGGTGGCTTCGCCCAGGCGCGGGCCGATGGCGATCAGCAAGTCGCTCTCACGCACCCGAGCGGCCAGCGCCGGGTTGATGCCCAGACCCACGTCGCCCGCGTAGTTCGGGTGGTGGTTGTCAAAACAATCCTGGAAGCGGAACGCGTTGGCCACCGGCAACTGCCAGTTCTCGGCAAAGCGTTGCAAGGCGGCGGCAGACTGCGGGGTCCAGCCGCCGCCACCGGCGATCACCATCGGGCGTTGAGCCTGCAGCAGCATTGAGCGCAGCGTGCGCAAGGCGCCGGGATCGCTCCAGGCTTGCACGGGGTCCACGCGCGGCAGCGGTTCGGCGTCCACGGTCTGCGTCAGCATGTCTTCGGGCAGCACCAGCACCACCGGGCCGGGCCGGCCGTTCATGGCGGTGGCAAAGGCACGCGCCACGTATTCAGGAATGCGGCGCGCATCGTCGATGCGCTCCACGCGCTTGGCCATGCCTTTGGTGCTGGGGCCGAAGAAGCTCAGGTAGTCGACTTCCTGGAAGGCTTCGCGGTCGCGCGCGTCGCTCGCCACATCGCCCACGAACAGCACCATCGGCGTGGAGTCCTGAAACGCGGTGTGCAAGCCGATGGACGCGTTGGTGGCCCCAGGCCCGCGTGTCACGAAGCAGATGCCCGGGCGGCCGGTGAGCTTGCCCTGGGCCTCGGCCATGAAGGCCGCGCCACCCTCTTGCCGGTTGGTCACAAAGCGGATGCGCTCGGCATGGGCATGAAAGCCGTCGAGCACGGCCAGGTAACTTTCGCCCGGCACCCCAAAGGCGTGGGTCACGCCCTGGGCGATCAGGCATTCAACAAGCAGGTGTCCAGCGATTTTTTCGGTCATGGCGGCATTGTGCCGCGCTGCACCTCATGCCGTCCGGCGGCCGACACCGATCGCCGCGAAAACAGAAATCAGCAGGACCAGCGCAGCACCCGCCAACGTGAGGGCGTACCAGCCACGGTCCATCAGGACACCGAACACCAGGGGCGAAATGGCAAACCCCACGTCGAGACCGGAGTACACCGTGCCGTACACACGGCCGGTCGCGCCCTTGGGCGTGGCCTTCTTGATCATCATGTCGCGGCTCGGACCCCCAACGCCCACCGCGAAACCGGTCGCGGCGAGCGCCACCATGGTGCCGGTGGCGTCCAGCCAGCCAGTGGCGCACAGCAGCAGCAGGGTCGCACCCGCCGACATGGAGACCGCCACCACCCGGTCGCTCTGCCGGGTGTAAACCGCCACAAAGCCACCCACCAGCATGCCGAAGGCGCCGCACAACATGTAGGCGCTGATGGTCAGCGTGGCCGCCTCGACGCTCACACCGTGCATCGCCTTGAGGATGGACGGCGCAAAACTCTGCACCACCGCCAGCGTCATGGTCGAGAGCAGGAAAAACGCGAAACACCACCACACCACCGGCAACTTCATGAAGGCCAGGTCCGAGCCCTTGGGTGCATCGGCATGGCGAACCTGCACCTGGGTCAGCAGCTTGTCGCGCTGCCAGAACAGCACGGCCAGCACCCCCAGGTACAACAACGCGGCGGCGTGGTAGGCGGTGCGCCAATCGGCCAGCGCGGTGATGCCCACCAGGAACGCCGGCGCCAGCGCCCAGCCAAGGTTGCCGGTGAGTCCGTGGGCGCTGAAGGCATGGCCCAGCCGCGGCGGCGACACGCGCTGGTTCAGGATGGTGAAGTCCGCTGGGTGGAACGGTGCATTGCCCAGACCGGCGAGCGCGGCCACCAGAAACAGCCCCGCGTAACCAGTGACCATGGACGCAGCCAGAGACGCCAGCAGAAAACAGCTGATGGCAGCAAACAGCACCGGTCTGGCGCCGATGCGGTCCACCACAAACCCGGCCATGGCCTGACCCGCACCGGAGATCACAAAGAACACGGTCATGAGCAGGCCCACGTCGGAATAGCTCAGGCCAAACTCGCGCATGAAGATCGGGAACAGCGGCGCGAGCAGCAGGTGCGAGAAATGCGAGGTGCCGTGGGCCAGGCCCACCAGGCCAATGACGGCGGCGTCCTGCTTCAAAGGGACCGGGTTATCGGCCAGACCGGCGTTCAGGGTGGCGGTGTTCATGGGGCCAATGGTAGGTCGGGCAGCCCCTGGCGTTTTGCGATACAAAGACAGGACTTGTCGAATTTCTGCCAAACCAGCACGGAACGCCCATGAGAACCCGCCGATCCCGCCAGGCTGTGCCGGTGGGCGATACCGATCCCTACCGACCCTCGCCCGGGCAACCGGTGCGCTGCCGCTCGCGCGCCATGGGGCACGACACGCAGTTTGAGCCGCACCACCATGCGTGGGGCCAGCTGGCGTATTGCGCCAGCGGGTTGCTGCAGGTCACGGTGGCGACCCAGACCTCCACCACGGTGCCCGCCTTCGAGACCACCAGCATCGTCCCGCCCTCACACGCGGTGTGGATCCCGCCCGGTGCGCAACACGCGGTGACGATGCTCGAAACCTCTCAACTGCACACGCTCTACATCGACGCCTCGGTGGTGTCCGAAGCCTGGCGCCGCTCGCGCGTGCTGGTGGTCTCGCCCCTGCTGCGGGAACTGGTGCGGGGCATGGACCAGCCGCACCACGCACGGCAGGCTGCCCAACAGCAGGCGCTGGCCACCCTGGTGCTGGCCGAGATGAGCCACGCGCCCACGCAGACGCTGGGCGTGCCGATGCCGGACCCCCAACGCGGCGACCGGCGCCTGCGCGCCCTGTGCGAAGCGGTGCTGAGCGCGCCCGCCCAACACGCCACCTTGGCGGCCTGGGCGGCCCAGAGCGGTGCCAGCGCGCGCACGCTGGCCCGCTTGTTCCGCGAAGAACTGGGCATGGGCTTCCAGCGCTGGCGCCAGCAGGTGGTGCTGGCGCATGCCTTGCCCATGCTGGCCCGTGGTGCGGCGGTGAGCCAGGTGGCGGCCGCCAGCGGCTACGCCAGCGACAGCGCCTTCAGCGCCATGTTCCGCGCCGCGCTGGGGCAACCACCATCGCGCTTCGGGCCACCCGGCGCCGCGTCGGCCACCGCCTGATCTCCGCAGCCACCCCGCGTGGCGTACCGCATGTGGGCACGGCGCCCGCTGGCGGTGCATCGGCGCCCGTCACACCCCTGTCACGGCGGGCCCGTATCTTGCTCACCTCAAGGTACAAAGCCGAAGACAGGGGACCCACATGAACATCCAACGCCAGGAACGCATCGCCAAAACCACCAAAGCCTGGGACGCGCTGTCGCGGCCGGACCTGGTCGGCCGCCGCGCCCACAGCCTGCTGCTGATGGCCAATGGCAGGCGCAGCGAGCGCGAGTTGTCGGTGCTGCTCGGCGGTGATGTCCGGGAGCTGACCGATGGGCTGTTGCAGCAGGGTTACCTGCAACCGGTGCCCTTGATGCTGTACGGAGAGAACGACAACGCCTGAGCGCGGCGACGCCTCAGAGCCAGCGCCGCAGCAGACCCATCACGCGGTCAAACGTCGGGCCGTATGGCGGATAAAACAGGCTGCCCATGGCCCAGCGCGACTGCACCAGCACCGGCTTTTGCTGCGTGAAGCGCAAGAAGCCGGTCTCTCCGTGGTATGCCCCCCAACCACTTTCACCCACGCCGCCGAACGGCAGGTTCTCGTGGGCGATGTGCATCAGCGTGTCGTTGACCGTCACGCCGCCGCTGACCGTGCCGCTCAACACCCGGTCGCGCGTAACCGGGTTGCTGCCGAACCAGTAGAGCGCCAGCGGGCGGGGGCTGGCGTTGATGGTGGCGATGGCTTCGTCGATGTGTGCATAACTCAGCACCGGCAACACCGGGCCAAAGATCTCCTCGCGCATCAGCCGGGCATCGGCAGGCGGCTGAAACACCAGCACCGGTGGCATCTGGCGCGCATGCGCTGTGCCGCCGCTCGGCGCCGCTTCAACCACGCGGGCACCCTGGGCCTGTACCTCATGCACCAACGCCAGCAGCCGCGCGTGGTGGCGGTCGCTGACGATGCTGGCGTAATCGGGATGCGCTGCACCGCCCGGGAACAGGCGGGAAACGGCGCTGGCAAAGGCGCGCTCGAACTCGGCTTCGCGGCCCTGGGGCAGCAGCAGGTAGTCGGGCGCAATGCAGGTCTGTCCCGCGTTGAGCAGCTTGCCGTGCGCGATCTTGATGGCGACCGCGTCCAGATCGGCCGACGTGTCGACGATGCAAGGCGACTTGCCACCCAGCTCCAACGTGGTGGGCGTGAGGTTGGCCGCAGCGGCCGCCGCCACCTTGCGGCCCACGGCGGTGGAGCCGGTGAAGAACAGGTGATCGAACGGCAGGCTGGCGAACTCGTGGGCCACGTCGGCACCGCCCTGCACCACACACACTTCGTCACCCGCAAAAGCCTGGTGCAACAGCGTGGACAGCAGCGCCGAGCTGTGGGGCGTCAGTTCGCTGGGCTTGATCATCACCCGGTTGCCGGCCGCGAGCGCGGTGGCGGCTGGGCCCAGCGTGAGTTGCAACGGGTAGTTCCACGGACCGATGACCCCGATGACGCCGAGCGGCTGGCGCTGGATGTGGGCGCTCGCGGGTTGCAGATAGATCGGGGTTCGGACACGGCGCGGCTTCATCCAGGCGCGGGTGTGTTTTTCCAGATCACCGAGCAAGGCGCGCAGCACAAAGAAGTCGGCAACCTCGGTGAGCCGCGCCGAGCGCACGCCAAAGTCGGCTTGCACCGCCTCGGCCAGCGCCGCACCGTGCTGATCGATCAGCGCGCGCAGCCGCCGCAGGCGGTCCAGCCGAAGAGCCAGTGGCACATCGATCTGCGCGCGGCTGGCCTGGTACTGGGCGTCAAACAGGGCGCGCATGGGAAGTTCGGGCGGGTTCTGGGTCATGGTTGGCATGATAGGACCGGCTTTTCTGGGCGGGTAGAGGCTCCGCACCAGACGAAGCGCCTACCGCGCGGCCAGATCAATCGGTCGCCAGCGCCTGCTTGAATTCGAACACCCCGGGACTGCGGACCGGATCCACGTCCACCGGAATCACCGACTTGGGCGGGTAACGCCCTTCCAGCAACAGCTTGGACAGCGGGTTCTCGATGCGCTGCTGGATCGCGCGTTTGAGCGGTCGGGCACCGAACACCGGATCGAAGCCCACCTTGGCCAGTTCGGCCAGCGCCGCAGGCGACACGTCCAGGCGCAGGTCCATCTTCTGCAGGCGAGCCTGCAAGGCTTTCAGCTGGATCGCCGCGATGGACGCGATGTGCTGCGCGTCGAGCGCGTGGAACACCACTGTCTCGTCGATGCGGTTCAGGAACTCGGGCCGGAAGTGATCCTTCAGCTCGCCCCACACCGCCTCTTTCACGTCGTCGTAGGGCTGCCCGACCATGGCCTGGATCAGGTGCGAACCGATGTTGCTGGTCATCACGATCACCGTGTTCTTGAAGTCCACCGTGCGGCCCTGGCCATCGGTCAGGCGGCCGTCGTCCAGCACCTGCAGCAGCACGTTGAACACGTCGGGGTGGGCCTTCTCCACCTCGTCGAGCAGCAGCACGCTGTAGGGCTTGCGGCGCACGGCTTCGGTGAGGTAGCCGCCCTCCTCGTAACCCACATAGCCAGGCGGCGCGCCGATCAGGCGGGCCACCGAATGCTTCTCCATGAACTCGCTCATGTCGATGCGGATCAGGTGCTCCTCGCTGTCGAACAGGAAGCCCGCCAGCGCCTTGCACAGCTCGGTCTTGCCCACGCCGGTGGGGCCCAGAAACAGGAAGGAGCCGGTCGGCCGGTTCGGGTCCGACAAGCCCGAGCGCGAGCGGCGGATGGCGTTGGCCACGGCCGAAATCGCTTCGTCCTGCCCCACCACGCGGGTGTGCAGCTTGTCTTCCATCACCAGCAGCTTGTCGCGCTCCCCCTGCATCAGTTTGGCGACCGGGATGCCGGTGGCGCGCGCCACCACCTCGGCGATTTCTTCGGCGCCCACCTGGGTGCGCAGCAGCTGCGGCCCGGCGTTGCCCTTGGCCTTGCCGGCCTCCTTGTCCTGCGCCTCCTTGAGCCGCTTCTCCAGATCGGGCAGCTTGCCGTATTGCAGCTCGGCCACCTTGGCCAGGTCGCCCTTGCGGGTCAGGCTCTCGATCTGCTGGCGCAGCTTGTCGATCTCTTCGCGCACCTGGGCGCTGCCTTGTGCAGTGGCCTTTTCGGACTTCCAGATTTCGTCGAGATCGGCAATCTCTTTCTGCAGCTTGGTGATTTCTTCGTTGATCAGTTCAAAGCGCTTCTGCGAGGCCTCGTCCTTCTCCTTCTTGACGGCTTCGCGCTCGATCTGCAGCTGGATCAGGCGGCGGTCGAGCTTGTCCATCACCTCGGGCTTGGAGTCGAGCTCGATCTTGATCTTGGCCGCGGCCTCGTCGATCAGGTCGATCGCCTTGTCGGGCAAGAAGCGGTCGGTGATGTAGCGGTGGCTCAACTCGGCCGCCGCCACGATGGCCGGGTCGGTGATGTCCACGCCATGGTGCACCTGGTAACGCTCCTTCAGGCCGCGCAGGATGGCAATCGTCGCTTCCACCGTCGGCTCGCCGACCAGAATCTTCTGGAAACGGCGCTCCAGCGCGGCGTCTTTTTCGATGTACTTGCGGTACTCGTCGAGCGTGGTGGCGCCCACGCAATGCAGTTCGCCACGCGCCAGCGCGGGCTTGAGCATGTTGCCCGCGTCCATCGCGCCCTCGGCCTTGCCCGCGCCCACCATGGTGTGAATCTCGTCGATGAAAACGATGGTCTGGCCTTCGTCTTTCGCCAGTTCGTTCAACACGGTTTTCAGGCGCTCTTCAAACTCGCCGCGGAACTTGGCACCGGCCAGGCGCTCTTCAAACTCGCCGCGGAACTTGGCACCGGCCAGCAGCGCGGCCATGTCCAGGCTGAGCACGCGCTTGCCCTTGAGCGAATCGGGCACCTCACCCGCCACGATGCGCTGGGCGAGACCTTCAACAATGGCCGTCTTGCCCACACCGGGTTCGCCGATCAGCACCGGGTTGTTCTTGGTGCGGCGCTGCAGCACCTGGATCGCCCGGCGGATTTCGTCGTCGCGGCCGATCACCGGGTCGAGCTTGCCCAGGCGGGCGCGCTCGGTCAGGTCGAGGGTGTACTTCTTCAGCGCCTCGCGCTGGCCTTCGGCCTCGGGGCTGTCCATCTTCTGGCCGCCGCGCACGGCGGTGATGGCGGTCTCCAGGCTCTTGCGGGTCAGGCCGTTTTCATTGGCCATGCGCCCCAGTTCGCCTTTGTGATCGGCCACCGCCAGCAAAAACAGTTCGCTGGCAATGAACTCGTCGCCGCGCTTGATGGCTTCCTTTTCGGTCGCCTGCAGCAGCTTGCCCAGGTCCGGGCTGGGTTGCACCTGGTCCTGGCCTTGCACTTCGGGCAGGCGGTTGACGGCCGCTTCGGTCGCCTTGGCCAGGCCTTGCACGTTGACGCCCGCACGCTGCAAGAGCGACTGCGGGCCGTCGGTCTGGCGCAGCATCGCCAGCAACAGGTGCACGGGTTCGATGTAGGCGTGGTCCTTGCCCAGGGCGAGGCTCTGGGCCTCGCTCAGGGCTTCCTGGAATTTGGTGGTGAGTTTGTCGAGTCGCATGAAAAGCACTCCGCAATAAGAATGGATTGCAGATCACATGGCGCTGATCGGTCCATTTTCAAGGCCGCCCGCACCGTACGGCCCACCGCTGGAGAGCGGGCTTGACCTGCGTCAAACGGCAGGCGTCTGGCGCCAGTAGGCGTAGGACCAGGCGGTCGCCATGCCGGCGCGGCGGTACAGGGCCAGCGCCGCCGCGTTGCTGCCGTCCACCTGGAGAAAGGCCCGGTCGATGCCATGGCGCTGCGCCTCCAGCGCCATGGCCCGGATCAGGCGGCCCGCCAGACCTCGGCCGCGCTGGCGGGCGGCTGTGCGCAGTCCATGCATGCTCAGCCAGCCTTGCGCAAAACACGCGGCGCCGCAGGCCAGGGTCTGCCCGCCCTCGCGCAAGCTGGCAAACAGGGTGCCTCGGGCGCGCGACAAGGCCTGGGAGCGACTCGCACCGTCCACCGGGTCCAGCCCCTCGCCCAGGAACATCGCCATCCAGGCGGCGTCGGGGCGTGCATCCAGCGACACGCCGTCAACGTCAGGGG
>JALOSH010000386.1 GCA_025458545.1 Hydrogenophaga sp. | reverse complement strand
GTGGCTGCCTTGCGGGCGCAGGGTATCGCGTGCGACACAGTGACCACGCTGGGGCATGCTGCTGCGTTTCTGGAGACGGTGCGCTACGACGCGCTGATTCTGGATCGGGGTTTGCCTGACGGCGATGGGCTGTCGTTACTGGCGCAGTTGCGCGCCCTTCGGCAGTCCACGCCCTGTCTGATCCTGACGGCCCGCGACGCTTTGGACGACCGTGTGAGCGGACTCGAGAACGGCGCCGACGATTACCTGACCAAGCCCTTCGAAATGGCTGAACTGGTGGCAAGGACCAAAGCCTTGATGCGACGCCATCAGCCGTGGGTGCCTGACGAGGCCTGCTTTTTTGATCTCAGGGTGTCGCCGCAGGCGAGCACGCTTCATGTGGGTCCCTCATCCATCACCTTGTCGCCCAGCGAACTTCAGGTGCTCTTGACCCTGATTCGCCATGCGGGCCAGGTGGTGCGTCGAGGTGCGCTGGAGTCGGCCGCCTGGGGCGCTTTCTCCGACATAACGCCCAAGGCACTGGACGTCGCCATCCTGCGCCTGCGAGGCAAGCTGACGGCGCTTCAATCGGGCGTATCGATTGTCAACACCAAGGGCGTGGGCTATGCATTGGCGGTTCCTCAAGACACCTAGCCTCGCCCTGCGCCTGACCCTGGTGTTCTGCTTGTCGATCGCCATCGTGGCGGGCCTGTATCTGTCGGTTCAGGCCTTTCTCGTGCACCGCTTTGGCAACTTCATCACACAGCAGAGCCTGATGGGCCAGACCCACGATATCGCCGAGGCAATCACCCTTGACGCGAACGGTGATCTGACCGTGCGGTTGCAGGGACAGGACGTCGAAAGCTTCGATGCCTTTTTTTCGAACCTCAAATACCGCGTTGTTTCCAGTGACGGTCAGGTGTTGGCGACCTCGGACAGCGACTTCAGCAGCCTCTTGCCGGGTGTCTCCATGGATCAGCAAGATGGGCGCTATTCGCGCACCGAGATCAACGGCACCCCCTTTCACGTAGCTTCTGTTCGCCATCGGGTTCAGGGACGGGACTATTGGGTTCAGGTGGGCCGAAGTGACCGATTTGCCAGACTCGCCCAGGAGGCCATCGCCCCAGCCATTGCAGAAGCCGTGGGCATCATGGCCGCCCTGGCGATTGGCGTGCTGGCCGTACTGAGCTACTGGGGTGTGCGCAGCGTGCTGCAGCCGATCCGTCTGGCCAGTCAGGCGGCCCGGACGGTGGGACAGAACAACTTGTCGGCCAGGATTCCGGTGGATCCGTTGCCCGCCGAAATCCGGCCACTGGTCATCGCATTCAACGAAGTACTGGCGCGGCTGGAAGTGGCCTTCAATGCACAGCAGCGGTTTTTCGCCAATGCAGCGCATGAACTCAAGACGCCCATCGCCTTGCTGCGAGGTCAGTTGGAGGCGCAGGCCGACCGCCTGCCTCCCCAAACCCTGGACGACGTCGACGCACTGGGCAGAACGGTGAACCAGTTGCTCCACGTGGCGGAGGTCACGGGTGGACGTCCTTTGAAGAAGCAACCCGTCTCGCTGGACGAGGTGGCTCGACAGGTGAGCGGATTCCTGTCGTGGCGTGTGCAGAAAGCTGAGGTCAGCCTTCAAATCGTGCGGGAGTGTCCTGATCTCCAGGTGATGGCCGATTCGGGAGAGCTCTTTGTCCTGCTGAAAAATCTGGTTGAAAACGCAGTTGATCATTCACCCCAGGGCGGCACGGTTCGAATCAGCCTGACCCATGGTGGGGTCCGCGTCGAGGATGAAGGTCAAGGCGTGGCAGAGCATCAACGCAGCCAGGTGTTCGAACGATTCTGGCGGGCTGCGGACAACACGAAGCCGGGCTCCGGTCTGGGCCTGTCCATCTGCATGGAAGTGGCACGCGCTCACGGTTGGCAGTTGAACTGCAAGCCGTCAGTACTCGGTGGAGCCCTCTTCGAACTCGACTTTGAAGCAACCGCGTTTGAGCATCGCCCGTAGACCCCCAGTGCGAGGCGCGAGCAAGTCTCACGACCCACGCCCCCACAAAGCACAACGCGCCCCACCCCGCCCGCAGGCAGCGTGTGGCGCGCGTCAGCCGCTGACCGCGAGGTGATGGAGCGGTTCAGACCTTGGAGAAGTCCGGCTTGCGCCGCTCCATGAAGGCACCGAACGCCTCGCGTGCCGCCGGCTCGCGCAGCATGCGGCCGAACTGCTCGCCTTCTTCGGCCATGACGGTCATGACCTGTTTCATCTGGCCCTGCTTCATCAGGCGCTTGGTGGCCACCAGCGAGCTCAGCGGCTTGGCCGCCAGCTTGCGGGCCGCCTGCTGGGCGACGGCAGCGGCTTCGAACGGCGGAACCACGCGGTTGACGAGACCCACCTCCAGCGCGGCCTCGGCCATGAAGGGCTCGCCCAGCAGCAGCGCCTCGGCGGCGCGGTGGTAGCCGAACATCTGCGGCACCAGCAGGCTGGAGGCGGCTTCGGGGCACAGGCCCAGGTTGACGAACGGCATGGAGAAGGCGGCGTTGTCGCCCGCATAGACCAGGTCGCAGTGGAACAGCAGGGTGGTACCAACGCCCACGGCCGGGCCGCAGACGGCAGCCAGCAGCGGCTTGGGGAACTGCGCGATGCCGCGCAGGAAACGGAACACCGGCGAGTCGGTGGTGGCCGGCGGGTTGTTCAGGAAATCGGCGATGTCGTTGCCGGCGCTGAAGGTGGTCTCGTTGCCCTGGAACACCACACAGCGCACGCTGTCGTCGGCAGCGGCGGCTTCCAGCGCGTCGGCCAGGCTGGCGTACATGGCCGCGGTGATGGAGTTCTTCTTG
>JALOSH010000385.1 GCA_025458545.1 Hydrogenophaga sp. | reverse complement strand
GCGCGAGCTCGCCAATGTCTTTGTTGAGCGCATCGTCGGCGTGCAGCGCCTGGATCAGGCATTGCTCGCGGATTTCGCGGTAGCGCTGCACGGTGGCGCTGCCCGCTTCGGTGGCGGCGTAGGTGACCTCCTTGCCCGACTTGCTGGACGCGACCACACCCAGGCTCACCAGCTTCTTGAGCGAGTAGTTCACCAGGTGGGTGTCCTCGATGTTCATGATGAAACAGATGTCGGACAGCCGCTTGTCGCGTGCCCGGTGCGAGACTCCAGCGGCATCAGGTCTTTCAGGCCTGCGGCCGCCATGCAGTGCACCACCCAGCGGTGGAAGGCGTTGCTGGCCACGATCAGGCCGAACTCGAACTCGCTCATCTCCGCGCTTTGCGGAGAGACCAGGTGCGCCGACGACACGATGTGTGTACCGGCGGGCTTGGGTATGGGAGCAACCGTTGCTTTTGGAGTCTTGGCCATGTGTTGTCCTTCAGGGTGGTGGATTCTAAAATTCTTTAGCGATAAATTGTCAACAAAATATTGACGACTAGGGAAAATACCGATCACAATTCGGCGACTGAATATCTACAGTCCGAGCAGCTTAGCGCAGGATTGGCCTGCAGCAGGTTCCACCCCACCTTTAGGAGCTTCCATGAAACGTCGCGCTTTCCAACTCTCCGTGGTCGCTGCTGCGCTTGCGCTGTCGACCCCCTCCTTTGCCCAGGTCCAGTGGGATCTGGTCACCGCCTACCCGGCCAGCAACTTCCACACGGTCAACATCAGCCAGTTTGCGGCCGATGTGGACAAGGCCAGCGGTGGCAAGCTCAAGATGACGGTGCACGCCAACGCTGCGCTGTTCAAGGCGCCCGAAATCAAGCGGGCGGTGCAGGGCGGTCAGGCCCAGGCGGGCGAGATCTTGCTGGTGAATTACCAGAACGAATGGCCGATCTTCGGCGCTGACGGTTTGCCGTTTCTGGCCGACAGTTACGACGAGGCCGCCAAGCTCTGGAGGGCGCAGCGGCCCGTGCTGGAGAAAAAGCTGGCCGAGCAGGGCATGATGGTCTTGTTCTCGGTGCCGTGGCCGCCACAGGGCCTGTACAGCAAGAAGCCGCTGAACAGTGCGGCCGACCTCAGGGGCATCAAGTGGCGTGCCTACAGCCCGGCCACCGCGCGCATTGCAGAGCTGGTGGGCGCTCAGCCCGTCACCGTGCAAGCGGCAGAAGTGAGCCAGGCCTTTGCCACCGGCGTCACCGAAACCATGATGTCGAGCGGTCCCACCGGTGCCGACGCCAAGCTTCACGAACACGTGAAGTACTGGTACGACACCCAGGCCTGGCTGCCCAAGAACGCCCTGCTGGTGAACAAGCGGGCTTTTGATGCGCTGGACAAACCCACGCAGGCTGCCGTGCTGAAGGCCGCTGCCGATGCCGAAACGCGCGGCTGGGCCGAGAGCCGCAAGGCCAACACCGAAAGCCTGGACAAGCTGAAGGCGGGTGGCATGCAGATCTTGCCCTCACCCGCGGCGCTCACCGCCGACATGAAGAAGGTCGGCGACACCATGCTCAAGGAATGGCTGACCAAAGCCGGCCCCGAAGGCCAGGCCTTGGTCGACGCGTTCCGCAAGTGAAGCGCTGCAAACACCATGCGCCGCACGCTCAATGCTTTGTATGACGGCTGCGCCTGGTGCGCAGCGGTTTTCATGATCGGCGTGCTGGTCATGGTGCTGTTGTCGATACTCGGCCGACAGTTTCACTTTCACGTCCCCGGCACCGACGCCTACGCGGGTTACGCCATGGCCGCAGCGGGCTTTCTGGCCATGGCGCACACCCTCAAGCGCAACGAACACATCCGCGTCACGCTGCTGCTGGGCAAACTCAGCGGGCCCGCACGCCGAGGCCTGGAACTGTGGTCGCTGACGGTCGCGGTGGCGTTGGCGGGGTTGCTGGCCTGGTACGCCTTGCGCTTGGTGTGGCAGTCGCATGGGTTCGGCGACATCTCCACCGGCAACGACGCCACGCCGCTCTGGATTCCCCAGCTGGCGATGGCCCTGGGCGCGGTGGTGTTGTTCATCGCCTTTGTGGACGAGTGGGTGCTGGAGGCGCGAGGTTTGCGCGAGCGCACAGAAGGATCGGAGACCCGCCATGAATGAGATGTTCGTCGCCGTCGTTCTGGCGGTGACCCTGTTTGCCTTGCTGGGCAGCGGGGTCTGGATTGGTCTCACGCTGGCCGGTGTGGCCTGGATCGGCATGGAGTTGTTTTCCGCGCGCAGCGCGGGCGACGCCATGGCGGTCACGATCTGGGGATCGGGCAGCAGCTGGACACTGACCGCTCTGCCGCTCTTCATCTGGATGGGCGAAATCCTGTTTCGCACCAAGCTGTCGCAGAGCATGTTCAAGGGCCTCGCGCCCTGGGTGAATTCCTTGCCCGGCGGGCTGTTGCACACCAACATCCTGGGCAGCACCATCTTTGCGGCGGTGTCCGGCTCCTCGGCCGCCACCTGCGCCACCATCGGCAAGATGACCATCCCCGAGCTGACCGCGCGAGGCTATCCGCCCGAGCGGGTGATCGGATCGCTGGGTGGTGCGAGCACGCTGGGTCTCTTGATCCCGCCGTCCATCATCATGATCGTTTACGGTGTGGCTGCCGAGGTGTCGATCGCCAAGATGTTTGTCGCCGGGGTGATCCCGGGTCTGCTGCTGGGCGCGATTTTCAGCGGCTACCTGATCATTTGGGCCTTGATGAATCCGGACAAGGTTCCGAAAGCGGACGCCGGCATGCGTTTTGTGGACAAGCTGCGCGCCTCCAGCGAGCTGATGCCGGTGGTGTTCCTCATCGGCGGCGTGATCGGATCGATCTACTCCGGCTTCGCCACCGCCACCGAAGCGGCCGCGCTCGGCGTGGTCGGCGCGTTGATGTTGTCGGCTTATCAGAAATCGCTGACCTGGAACAACTTCAAAGATGCGCTGCTGGGCGCCACCAGGCTCTATTGCATGATGGCCTTGATCTTGGCCGGGGCCATGATGGCCTTGATCTTGGCCGGGGCCGCGTTCCTGACCTTGTCCATGGGCTATCTTGGCCTGCCACGCCACCTGGCCGAGTGGGTGGGTTCGCTGGGCCTGTCACCGGGGTTCTTGCTGGTCGCCTTGGCACTGTTCTTCATTCTGCTGGGATGTTTCCTCGACGGCATCTCCATGATCGTGCTGACCATGGGCGTGTTGATCCCGACGGTGCAGGCCGCGGGCATCGACCTGATCTGGTTCGGCATCTTCGTCGTCATCGTCGTCGAGATGGCGCAGATCACGCCGCCGGTGGGCTTCAACCTGTTCGTGCTGCAGGGCATGACCGG
>JALOSH010000384.1 GCA_025458545.1 Hydrogenophaga sp. | reverse complement strand
CGACACCGGCAGCCGCATGGACGAGGTGATCTTTGAAGAGTTCAAGGGCACCGGCAACTGCGAAATCCACCTCGACCGCCGCCTCTACGAAAAGCGCGTGTTCCCCTCGATCCAGCTCAACCGCAGCGGCACCCGCCGCGAGGAACTGCTGCTGGCGCCCGAGATCCTGCAGAAGACCCGCATCCTGCGCCAGTTCATGTACAACATGGACGAGATCGAGGCCATGGAAATGGTCTTGAAGAGCATGAAGGCGACGAAGAACAACTCGGAGTTCTTCGACATGATGCGAAGAGGCGGTTGACCCCCCCGCGCCGCCTTCGGCGTCACCCCCCAGGGGGCAACACCAGCGGCCCGGCAGAGCCGGTTCCGCGGTGTTCCCGGATTCGGGCACGGTCTCCGGCTGTTTTTCTTCGGGCTATAATCCAAAGCTTTGCAATTTGCGACAAGTACAGTGGAATGGTTCCGCTGCGGCTACCGCACCTGAACTCAAGGAAACGTCATGAAAGACGGCATTCACCCCAATTACCGCGACGTGTGCTTCCAGGACATGTCCAACGGCTTCAAGTTCGTGACCCGCTCGTGCGCGAACACCAAGGAAATGATCAAGATGGAAGACGGCCGTGATCTGCCGCTTTTCAAGCTTGACACCACCAGCGAATCGCACCCCTTCTACACGGGTACCCAGAAGTCCGTGGACAACATGGGTGGCCGCGTGGAGAAGTTCCGCAACCGCTTCGGCAAAACCGCTGCCAAGTAATCGCGCCGGTACGTGCGCTCCCGGTGAGCGTCACACCTGCACCAAGCAGCCGCTTCGACGGCTGCTTTTTTTTGCCCTTCTGCGTCTGGCCTGCCCCCCCAGATGCCCGGCCTCGGCCCTCGCCGCCGCCCTGTATATTCCCCGCAGTGAACCCATCCAACCCAGCCATCGTTTCGCAAGCGGCTGTGCGCCGCCTGCCCCGGCTTGCGCTCATCCTGTTTTGTGTCGCCTATGTGCTGCCAGGTTTCCTGGGCCGCGAGCCCTGGAAACTGGAAGACGTGTCGTCTTTTGGCGTGATGCTGGAGATGGCCGCCGGCCACAGCGGCTGGTGGCAACCTCAGGTATTGGGCGTGCCGGTGAACGAAGCAGGACCACTGCCCTACTGGCTGGGCGCCGTTTTCATCAAACTGTTGCCCTTTCTGCCCGCTGATGTGGCGGCGCGCATTCCCTTTGGTGGCTTGCTGGCCCTCACGCTGGCTTGCACCTGGTACGCCGCTTACCACCTGGCACGCCAGAAAAGTGCTCAGCCAGTCGCGTTTGCGTTTGGTGGTGAAGCCCAGCCGGTGGACTATGCGCGTACCCTGGCCGATGCGGCTTTGCTGGCGCTGGTGGCTTGCCTGGGTCTGGCCCAGCTGTCGCACGAAACCACCCCCGACCTGGCCCGCCTGGCCCAGCTGAGCGCCCTGCTGCTGGGTGCGGCACGGCTGGCCCAGCCCGAAGCGGGTCCACCCGGGCGCAGCCTGCTCATCTGGACGGGCGCCTTGGTGGCGCTGGTGCTGAGCGGTGCGGGCTGGATGGCCCTGTGTGTGGGCGTTGGTTTGTTGCTGATCGTGGCGCTCACCCGCCAGAGTGCCATCGGGTCAGAACCCGATCTTCACTGGCCCCGAGAACCGCTCATCGCGGCGTCGTTGTTGCTGTTGCTGGTGGTGGCTGCGGCTGGTGTGGTCGGCCTCATGGCCTGGCCCAACGTCAGACTTCCGGCTCAGGCCAGCGAATGGACCAGCTGGGGGCGCTTGCTGGTGTGGTTCACTTGGCCGGCCTGGCCGCTGGCCTTGTGGACACTCTGGCGCTGGCGGCGCCAGCTGCGAGGGGCACACGTCGCACTGCCCTTGTGGACGGCCTGTGCGTGTGTGGTCAACAGCGCCATCAACCCCGATTTCGACCGCGCCCTGCTGCTGGCCCTGCCCGCCTTGGCGGCGCTCGCTGCCTTTGCCCTGCCCACCCTGAGCCGCAGCGTCTCGGCCCTCATCGACTGGTTCACCCTGATCTTTTTCACCGGCTGTGCGCTGGTGATCTGGACCGTGTGGGTGGCGATGCAGACCGGTGTGCCCGCCAAACCGGCGGCCAACGTGGCGAGGCTGGCCCCCGGCTTTGTGCCAGAGTTTTCGTTGGGGCTGTTTGCCGTGGCCGCGTTCGCCAGCGTGGCCTGGATCTGGCTGGTGGGCTGGCGGGTGGGAGCACACCGTCAGGCGCTCTGGAAAAGCCTGGTGCTGCCCGCAGCGGGCGCCACGCTGTGCTGGATGCTGCTGATGACCCTGTGGTTGCCGCTGCTGGACTTTGGGCGCAGCTATGGCCCGATATCGCGCAGCATCGCCAAGCTGGTGCCCAAGGACAGCTGTGTGCTGGTGGACGGCCTGTCGCAGGCGCAGATTGCGGCACTGCAGTACCACGGGCAATTGACCCTGGTGCGCACCGGCGGTGGCACCGAGCCGCCCTGCCGGGGCATGGTGGTGGACCCGGCCAGCCAAGCGACGCTGGACCAGCGTGTGACGCTCACGCAGTGGGCCTTCAGGGCCAGTGTGAGCCGCCTCAACGACCGCAAGGAGCGCCTGCTGGTGTACCAGCGCGTGGCCGACTGAGGCCACGACCGCGACGCGCTCAACTCGGAGCGTGTGTGCGCACCCGGGTATGCGGCAGCACCAGGGTGAAGGTCGAACCCTTGCCTTCCACACTGTCCACCTGGATCTGCCCACCATGGCGCTGGGCCACGTGTTTCACGATGGCCAGCCCCAGGCCGGTTCCACCGGTCTCGCGCGACCGGCTGCGGTCCACCCGGTAGAAGCGC
>JALOSH010000383.1 GCA_025458545.1 Hydrogenophaga sp. | reverse complement strand
CACAACCTGTTCGACCTGTTGCGCCGCCCCGGTGTGGGTTATGCCGATTTGCTGGGCATGGACGGCGGCAAGTTCCACCCGACGGCCCAGCCGGATGATGAAGATGCCCGCCCGGTGGTTTCACGTGAAACACTCGGTGAGCTGCACGACCCGGTGGTCGAGCAGGTGGAGATCGCCGCTAAGTACTCGGGCTACATCGACCGCCAGAAAGACGAGGTGGAGCGCGCCGCCCACCACGAACACCTGAAGCTGCCCGCCGAGCTGGACTATGCGCAAGTCACGGCCTTGTCGTTTGAAGCGCGGCAGAAGCTGGCCAAGCACCGCCCGGAAACCTTGGGCCAGGCCGCGCGTATTTCGGGCATCACTCCGGCCAGCATTTCGCTGTTGATGATCCACCTGAAAAAAGGCGGGTTCAAGGGTTTTGCGCGTGTGACGGAAGCGCAGGACGCATGAGCGCGGCGGATCTGAAACCGGCCCTGGTGGCCGGGCTGCGCGAACTCGGGCTCGCGCTGACCGACCCACAAATCGACCAGCTGCTGGCCTACCAGGAGCTGATCGCCCAGTGGAACAAGGTCTACAACCTGACGGCGGTGCGCGACCCGAAGGAAATGTTGACGCACCACCTGCTGGACAGTCTGGCCGCCATCCCGCCGCTGTTGCGACAGACCGGCGGGGATTCGATCAAGCTGTTGGACGTCGGTTCGGGCGGTGGCCTGCCGGGCGCAGTCATCGCCATCACCTGCCCGCAGATTCAGGTGCATTGTGTGGACACGGTCCTCAAGAAGGCCACCTTCATCCAGCAGGTGGCGGCGTCGCTGCGCCTGCCCAACTTGCGCGGCATTCACGCGCGGGTGGAGTCGCTGAAGGCGGAGGAGGGGAGTGGCTACGACGTGGTCTGCTCCCGCGCCTTTGCCTCGCTGGTCGACTTCACCACCTGGTCGCGGGCGGCGCTGAAGCCGGGGGCGGTGTGGATGGCGATGAAGGGCAAGCACCCGGCTGACGAACTGGCCGCTTTGCCTGCCAGCGTGGCAGTGTTTCACGTGGAACAGTTGACGGTGCCGGGCCTCGGGGCTGAGCGGTGCATTGTCTGGCTCCGGCCAGTTGGTTCGTCTGCCTAAGTCGCACTTCTCTCATTGACCTCGCGCCAGGACGGTGGCGACATGCGCGTTCTCCGGCCCACGCTCGCGGGCGGATGGGCCGGTCCGCTGAAACCCTTGCGTCAACACCGTGCCTTTTCGGCGCCGCGCGGGCAACCGCGAATGGGGCCTGCGCCCGCGCACATCGCCACCGTCCTGTGAGCAGCACCCGAGCAATCTGCCCGAAAACCCTCACGCCACTGGAGGGGGCTGTGGCGTGTGGATGGGCGGCGGGACGATTCGCGGTTGCCACAAGATATGGCGAACCCAGACCGAGTTGATGCAAGGGACCAATGCGCACACGCCCGTACGCCCGCGAGCGAGACCATAGCCCAGCCACACGACGCAGTCCGCTCTGAAGCAACGCAACACGCGAAACCGACGAAGCCGCAGCCAGAAAGCAAGCCAGAAGAAAACAGCACTCACGTAAACTCACCCGTCCCACCCGCAGAGAAAGCCCACCATGTTCGGCATCGCAGACTACGGCGCCTTCGTCGCCGCCATCGTCGTGTTCCTGGCCATTCCCGGCCCGGGCAACCTCGCGCTCATCACGTCGACCAGCAAAGGCGGCATACCCGGCGGGCTGGCGGCCACCTTCGGTGTCATTGCGGGCGACCAGGTGCTCATGTGGGCGGCGGTAGCCGGTGTTGCGGCGGTGCTCACCACCTACCCGGCGGCCTTCCACGCCATCCAGTGGATCGGCGCCGCCTACCTCGCCTGGCTCGGCTTCAAAATGCTCACCGCCCAACCCGGCGACGCGCCCATCCTCAACATCCGCCCGCGCCAGTACTTTCAGCAAGCCGCCGCCATCACCCTGCTCAACCCCAAGGCCATCGTCTTCTACATGGCCTTCTTCCCGCTCTTCGTCGACCCGGCCCAACACAAGGGCCTCATCACCTTCGGCGCCATGGCCGTCACCGTGGCCATCCTCACCTTTCTGTACGGCCTCGGCGCCACGCTGCTGACCCACTTTCTGGCCGAACGCGTGCGCGCCAACCCGCGCATCACCCAGGCGCTGAACAAGATCGCTGGCGTCTTTCTCATCGGGTTTGGCGTCAAGCTCGCCTTGTCCAAATAACCAAAGCACCGACCGGGGCAACAGATGGCGAAAATTTTCTGCGTGGCCAACCAGAAGGGCGGCGTCGGTAAAACCACCACCACCGTCAACCTCGCGGCCGGTCTGGCCAAGGTCGGGCAGCGCGTGCTGATGGTCGACCTCGACCCGCAAGGCAACGCCACCATGGGCTCGGGCGTGGACAAACGAAGCATGGAACTCTCGGTGTACGACGTGTTGCTGGAATCGGCCACCGTGAAAGAAGCGGCAACCTTTTCAGAAAAGTGCGGCTACACCGTGCTCGGCGCCAACCGCGAACTTGCCGGGGCCGAGGTGGAACTGGTCGAGCTGGAGCGGCGCGACAAGCGCCTGAAAGCAGCGCTGGCCGTGGTCGACGCCGACTACGACTTCATCCTCATCGACTGCCCGCCGTCTTTGAGCATGCTCACCCTCAACGGCCTGTGTTCGGCGCACGGCGTGATCGTGCCGATGCAGTGCGAATACTTCGCGCTCGAAGGCCTGACAGATCTGGTCAACACCATCAAACAGGTGCACGCCAACCTCAACCCCGACCTGCAGATCATCGGCCTGCTGCGCGTCATGTTCGACCCGCGCATCACCCTGCAGCAGCAGGT
>JALOSH010000382.1 GCA_025458545.1 Hydrogenophaga sp. | reverse complement strand
CACCCACATCGCGGAGGCTGACGCACAGGGAGCGCTGATCGGATCGCCACAGGTGGATCGCGGCGTCATCCGCTACCCGCTGCGCGAATGGGGACTGTGCGGCAGTGTCAGCGGCGCGCGCTACACGACGACCACCGAGGTGTACCCCGACAGTCCCCGCACCACACCGCAGGCATGTGTCCATGCACAGGTGGTGGCCGTGTGCGCGGCGCTGGACTTCGTACTGGCTCAGGTATGAGCGGCTGCTGAGGTCTCACCTCGCATCCAGCGCGCCCAGTGGTCGATGCATGCACGCACCTTGGGCAGGCGGTGGCGTTCGTGCAGCATGGCCGCGTAGATCGGCACCCGGGCCCGGTCAAACCAGTCGTCCAGCAGAGGCACCAGCTCCCCGCGCGCCACAAAGGGCTGGCTGACGACGTCGTTCACGCGGGCAATGCCCACGCCCTGAAGCACCAGTGCCAGTGTCAGCGCGGTGTTGTCGCTGCGGGTGTGTCCTTGCGCCAGATAAGCGCTGTCCTTTGGCTGACCAACGCCGGCCGCCCATGGCCAGCGGTTGAGCAGCGGGCTAGCGCTGCTGGTGATCAACCGGTGCCGTGCCAGTTCGTCAGGGTGGCGGGGCGTGCCAAAGTGACGAAGGTATGCGGGCGAAGCCACCACCCGCCTGCCGTGTTCGGCCATGGGCAGCGCCACCAGGTTTTCGTTCGACGGGGACCCGGTGCGGATCGCGACATCGATTCCTTCGCGCGCCATGTCGCTCAGCCGGTCGTCGGCCAGCACATCCACTTGCAGATCCGGGTATCGGGCGTACAGAGAAGGCAGACTGGGGGCGACCACCGTCTCGGCCAGCACCGGGCTCACCGCCAGCCGCACCCATCCACTGGGCCCATTGCGCTTGAGCTGCAGTGCGGCTGCCAGCTCGTCGCGCGTGTCCAGCAGGCGCCTCGCGTGGGCCGCAAAGGTGTCGCCTTCATCGGTCAGGCTCAGCCCATGTGTGGTCCGGTGAAGCAAGCGAACGCCCAAGCGCGCTTCCAGCCGTGCCAAGGCGCGCGAGACCTGGCTGACAGGTGCATTGCGTTCACGCGCGGCGGCCGAGAGTGAGCCCAGTTCAGCGACTCGCAGGAAGAGGGCCGCTTCATCCAGATCGAGGTTCATACCGTGGCTTGTTTTGCGAAAAATGCAAAGCCGATTATCGAATAAGCGGGTTTCCGATGCTTGGTGTTGCTGTCAAAGTGTGACCGTCCCAACCCACCGGAGCTAGCCGTGACACACAACCACCTCGATACCCTGATCCGCGCCCATCAGCACGCCATGGCCCGCCAACAGGCCGACAGCGACCGCCGCGAAGCCATCGACGACTTCTGGCGTGGTGCCAACGCTGCCTGGGCACGGGTGCAGCTGGGCCTGGGTGACCGACTCAGCCGCGGCGCGCGTCGCCTGCAGGCACGGCTGGACCGCCGTGCTGCGCGTTGTTGATCATGGTCGTGTTGCGTGGTCCGGCCCACACTACTGCAGCGCTCACGCCGCCCATTTCATGCCGGCGCCATCTGAACAGACACCAGGGTGGTCTGGCCTGTCGATGGCGTGTACGATGGTCCGCACGGCCTGCAGTGACCTGAAACAGCTGATGAACAACCTGTCTCCCGACCCGGATTCCCGTCCGCCCCGCCCGCCCAATGAGCGCAGCGGCCTTTTGCTGGTGGTTCTGGTGGTGGTGGCGCTGGCGGGGGTGTTCGGCTGGCGGCATTTCAGTGGTTCCGGTGAACCACCCCCTGCTTTGCCCACCAAGGACCCATCGTCCGCCATGCCCGCTGCTCCGCCAGCCGGTGATGCGGGGGCCAATGCAACGGATGCTCCTTCCGTTCCGCGCGATCCCGTAGAGCCGACCGAGGCCACGGCAGGTGAAGCGCCCGCACCCGAGGGAGCCGTTCCATGGCTGGTGAACCAGCTGGTGGCCTTGCTGGGGCGCGAGCAGGTGAGCACCTGGGTTCAGACCGATGAACTCATCCGGCGCATCGTGGCCACGGTGGACAACCTTGACAGCGGTCATGCGGCTCCCGCCCTCTGGCCTGTGCACCCGACGCCGGGTCGCTTCAGCACCCAGGCAGGCGCCGGGGGCATCGAGTCCATTCAACCCGCCAACGCAGCCCGCTACGCGCCGGCCGTCAGGATGGCCACATCGGTCGATCTTGATCAGCTGGTGGCGGCTTACCGCAGGCTCTACCCGCAATTCCAGTCGACCTACGAGGCCCTGGGCTACCCCGGCCGCTACTTCAATGACCGCCTGGTGGCGGTGCTCGACCACCTGATCGCCACGCCGGTACCGGCCGCGTTGCCGCTGGTGGTCCTGGTCGAGGTCAAAGGGCCCGTGCCTTCGACCCGACCCTGGGTGCGCTACGAGTTCGCCGACCCCGCCCTGGCCCGGCTGTCGGCCGGGCAGAAGATGCTTCTGCGCACCGGGCCAGACCAGCAGCGCCAATTGCAGGGCGTGTTGTCCCAGTTGCGGGCGCGTGTGGCGCGCCCCTGAGCCAGGATCGGGCGTCCCGGTCACGCGCCGGTGTGCGAGGTGTGTGCGCTAAAGTGCGCGCATGACCCACCCAGCCACGATTCACCCCGCCGTGCGGCCTGTGGTGCTGCTCACCGGCTTCGACCCCTTTGGCGGTGCCAGCATCAACCCCAGCTGGCAGGCGGTGCGCTCGCTGCACGGGCGGCAGATCCTGCGCAGGCGGGTGACGGCGGTGCAGCTGCCCACCGTGTTTGGCGAGGCCCTGCGGGTGCTCGACACCTGGCTTGACCAGCTGCGGCCCGAGCTGGTGGTTTGTGTCGGTCAGG
>JALOSH010000381.1 GCA_025458545.1 Hydrogenophaga sp. | reverse complement strand
TGTTCACAGTCTCCATCGCCAGGCAGAGATCGGCCCAGGCCTTGGCCTTGTCGGCCGGGGTGCGCAGCAGGTAGGCCGGGTGGTAGGTGACGATCACTGGCACACCCTGGAAGTGGTGCACCTGGCCGCGCAGCTTGCCGATGGGTTCGTTGCTGTGCAGCAGCGCCTGCACCGCGAATCGTCCCATGGCCAGAATCATCTTGGGCTGCACCAGCGCCACCTGGCGGGCCAGGTAGGGCGCGCACTGCGCCAGCTCTTCGGGCAGCGGGTTGCGGTTGGCCGGTGGGCGGCACTTCAGGGCGTTGGCGATGAAAACACCTTGGGCGCCGCTGCCGCTGCGGCTGCGCCCGACGGCGCGCAGCATGTTGTCCAGCAACTGGCCGGCCACACCCACAAAAGGTTCGCCCTGCAGGTCTTCGTTTTCGCCTGGCGCTTCGCCCACCACCATCCAGTCGGCCTGGGTGTCGCCCGTTCCGAACACGGTGTTCTGGCGGCTGCGGCACAGGCCACAGGCTGCACAACCCGCCACCGCCGCCCGCAGGGTGGACCAGTCCATCTGTTCGATATCCGCCGGGCGCGGGCCCAGGCTTGGCTCCACGCTGCTCACCACGGCAGGGGCTGGCGCCGTGCGCGCGGCGGGCTCGCGCGCAGGCGTTGGGCGAGCCGGGGCGGCGACGGGTGCGTTGGTCGAACGCAGCGGCGCTGCAGTGGTGGCGGGCGCGCTGGTTCCCGTAGCGGGTGCTGTGGCCCCAGTGGCTTCGGCTGCGGCCAGGGGTGCAGCCACGGGTTCGGCCATGGGCTTGGGCGCCCAGACTTTCACGCCCATCTCGGCCAGCATGGCACGCTGGCGTGCGTCGAGTTGGGGCACAAACGACGCATCGGCGTCCATCGGTGTGTCGTGGTTCATGGGGGGTGTGTCCGGGCCGCATCGGCCACCAGGCTCAGGCTCATCACCACCGCGTCTTCGCGCTGGAACTGGCCCGCCGGGTAGTAGCCCTTGCGCATGCCGACCTGCTGAAAGCCGTAGCGGTCGTACAAGGCCCGCGCGGGCAGGTTGCTGGCGCGCACTTCAAGCCAGAGCCATTGCGCGCGCTGGCCGCGCGACCAGAGGCAGAGTGCGTCGAGCAGGAAGCGCGCCCAGCCCTGGCGCTGATGGCTGGGGGCCACGGTAATGTTGAGCAGGTGCACCTCGTCCACCCCGGGCATGGCCACCAGGTAGCCCAGCAGCACCTGGCCATCGGGGCGCAGCGGATGCACCACCTCGCCCGGCAAGGTTTCACCCAGCAACATCACCGCCGGGTAGCCCGAGGCCAGCGAATCGGCAAAGTGCTTGCGCGACCAGGGGTGGGTGTAGGCCGACTTTTCAACCTCGCACACCGCGTCCAGATCGACCTCGGTCATGGTCGCGAAGTGGATGCGCCGCTCGGCAGCTTGGGGCGGTTGCGGCCCGACGCCGGGCCATTCGCCCGCCACCCACAGGGGCGGTGCGGCTTGGTTGTACGGAATCGACGTCATGTTCAGGCGTCCAGCGGCGTGGCGGGAACGTGCCCAGCCAGGCGCTCGATGTGCTCCAGCCGCAAGCGCTCGCGCTCGGCGGTGGTCTGTGCCACCTTGTCGCGCACATACAGAGGCAGCGCGTCTTGCGCGGCCACGGCCAGCCCGCTGGCCAGCAGACCCGGCGCCAGGCGCAGCAGAGCGGCAGCGGTGGGCAAAGCGGTTTCGCGCTCCCCTGGCACCTCGCTGAACAGAGCGCCGTAAGCGCTGAACACATTGCCGGCCAGCAGGCAGTCACCCGTTTCCAGCGACAGGCCCTCGGGCATCGATTGGCGCAAGGCCTCACCCAGATCGGCGGGCGCACACAGACGCGGCGGCTGCAGTGGCTGGTGCGCCAGGCCCTCGGGTCCGCAGGCGTACAGAGCCAGGTACATCTCGTCCATGCGCGCGTCGAGCATGGACGCGATCACCTTGGGCACGGCCAGTTCGGCCTGCGTGCGCTGGTGGCGTGCGGTCTCGGCCAGCGCCAGCAAGGTGTCCAGCGGCAGCAGCGGCACGCCCCCGACCCGGCCCGCGCCCTGAGCGCCATAGGCCAGGCCCTGGGCCACGGCACACGCGGTGCGCAGCCCGGTGAAGGAACCCGGCCCGCGTGCAAACACGATGGCGTCCAGCGTGTGCAATGGCAGGGCGGCGCGGGACAGCAGCGACTGCACCGTGGGCAGCAATGTGGCCGAAGCCTGCGCGGCGCCCGGCCCGGTGTGCTCACCGGCCACCGTCAGGGTCGCGTCCGCCCACCGGCCCACCGCCACCGACAGGGTGTCGGTGCTGGTTTCAATGGCCAGCAATTGGAGGGGGCTTGTAGGCATGCGCAGATTATCGGCGAGCCCCACCGGACACCCGCCCCGCGCGGCGCGGCGCCCCATAATCGGCGCACCATGCGGTCTCCTGTTTTTTTCCTTCGATCTGCAGCCCTGCTGGCCCTGATGGCCATGCCCATGGCCGCCCTGCCCCAAGCCGCTTCGATCCTGCCGCCCACCGTCAACAGCGCTCTTCAGCGCGCCGGCCTGCCGCCGAGCGCGCTGTCTGCGCTGGTGGTGCCGGTGTCGCCGAGCGGACCGGACCGGCTGCGCCACCGGCGAGATCAGCGGCGGCGCCTTGCGCGGCAACCTCTATGTGCGCGGCGGCGGCGACCCCAAGCTGGTGCTGGAGCGCATCCAGGCGGCGTTTGTCACGCTGCAGGACAAAGGCGTTCAGGTGGTGCTGGGCGACATCGTGCTCGACCACAGCGCGTTCGAGGTGCCGAACCAGGACCCGGCCGAGTTCGACGGCGAAGGCCTGCGCCCCTACAACGCCACCCCCGACGCGCTGCTGGTGAACTTCAAGTCGGTGATCCTCACCTTCCAGCCCGATGTGGCCGCTGGCGTGGCGCGCGTGTTGAGCGAACCGCCGCTGGCGGGCCTGGCCATTGACGCCACCGTGCCGCTCTCCCGCGCAGGCTGCGGCGACTGGCGCGGTGCCTTGCGGGCGCGCTTTGAAGATGCCAACAGCATCCGCTTCGAGGGTCGCTACCCGCAAAGCTGCGGTGAAAAGGTGTGGCCGGTGGCCTACCAGGACCCGGCGAGCTACGCGGCCCGCGCGCTCGAAGGGCTGTGGCGCGCCAGTGGCGGCGCGCTCACCGGTGGCGTGCGCTCGGGTGTCACGCCACCAGGCGCTCGACGCCATGACGGTGCCGCGCGCGCCGCTCACACCGGTGCGCACCGGGCGCCTCGAACGCTCGCGCGATGTGGTGGCGCGCTGGTGGAAAACCACGTTCGGCATCCACACCGCCGCGCCGGTGATGGACAACGGCTCGGGGCTTTCACGCCAGGAACGCATCACGCCCGACGCCCTCGTGGCCCTGCTGCAGCACGCGGCCCTCCACCCCAACGGCGAGCGTTTTGTGCAGTCGCTGTCGGTGGCCGGTGTGAGCGGGACGGCCGCGCGTTATGCGCGCTCGCCCGAAAGCGCCGCACGCGGCAACGCCTGGCTCAAGACCGGCACGCTGCGCGATGTGGTGGGCATCGCCGGCTATGTGCA
>JALOSH010000380.1 GCA_025458545.1 Hydrogenophaga sp. | reverse complement strand
GCAGGATTCCACCCGCCCGGTCGTGGTTCACCTCCACCGGGGTGTCGATCCGCAGCGGCACCGGTGAAGTCCCGCAACACCCTGGGGCGGCTTCAGTTTCCCTTGCATCACGCCGATACCTCTGACATGCCAGCACCAGCAAATCCCTACCGCCGCGCCTTGCAACGCGCCTGCACCTGGCTGCTGCTGTGGGCGTCTGCCTGGCCGGCCCTGGTGCTCGCCGCGGTGCCCCAGGCGCAGCGTGCGGAATGGGGCGCCTCCGCCGACGGCCAGTGGCTGCACCAGCGCAGCACCGGCCTGGTGTGGCAGCGCTGTGTGCTGGGCATGCGCTGGAACGGCCGGGACTGCGTGGGACAACCCCTGTTTGTCGACCACCTGCAGGCAGCGGCCATGGCCCGAGCGCGCGCCCAGACCGACGGGCTGGCCTGGCGCCTGCCCTACCTCAAGGAATTGCAACAGCTGGCGCGGCTCGGCGCCCAAGGCAAGCCAGCGCTGCTGCCCGAGTCCACCCAGGGCTGGGTGTGGACGGCCACCGTCCCCATCGAGGTGCGCAAGGTCAACCCCTTCAGCTACAACAGCGTCATGAGCGGCACCACTGGCCAGAACGTGTCAGAAATGAAGTTCATGCACGCCTGGGTGGTCAACACCGCCACCGGCGAGTCGCGCAACGATGTGCTCAAGCGCACGCCCCTGTACGTGCGCCTGGTGCGCAAGTCCGACGAACCCTGACACCCACTGAACGCGATCGGCGTGTCACCATGGGCGGGTGTTCAACCCCCAGGAGTCCGCCATGAGCGACATCAGCACCCAGATCAGCGGCCACCACGAGTGCAGCGTGGGCGGCAGTGAAACCCTTGCCATTGGCACCGACCTGAGCATTTCCATCGGGCGCAACCGCGTCGAGACCGTGGGCAAGAGCAGCCTGCTCACCGTGGGCCACAAGCTGCGCCTGGAAGCGGCCGACGAGATCGCCCTGGTGGTCGGCGCCGCCAGCCTGGTGCTCAAGAAAGACGGCAGCATCACCATCAAAGGCAAGAACATCGATCTGAGCGGCTCCGGCAAGGTCAACGTCAAGGCCTCCGGTGACCTGACGCTCAAGGGCTGCAAGATCCTGGACAACTGACCGCGGCGCGGCGGCTTGGAGGCGCGCCGCCGCTACCATCGGACGATGAGCCATCGCCCGACCGCCTCCGTTGCCAGCGCTGTGCTGTGGCAACTGGCCACCATCGCACAGCGCCACGCCAGCCCGCGCGTGCGCCGACTGCACCTGCCCCTGCGGGCGACGCACGGCGCAAAGGCCGCCGGCGAGCACGACGCCGCGTTCTGCGCCATCGAGCTGGACGATGGTGCGTTTGGCCTGTCGTACGTGATGCTGGGCGACACGCTGAACGCCCTGCTGTTGGCGCACGGCACAAGCAGCACCGAACCGCTGCAAGGCGCAGACCCGCTGACCCTGGCACAGCGCCTGGCCGACGGCAGCCCGGTCGAACGCGCCATCGCCCTGGCCGCCATCAACGCGCTGACCGATTCGGTCTGGCATCGCCTGGGTTACGAACCCGCCCCGGCCGGCAATTCGCTGGGCGACGTGGTGCTGGGCCCGCAGGACCACCTGGGCATGATCGGCTTCTTCCCGCCGCTGGTGCAGCGCGTGGCCGAGGCGGGTGGGCGTCTGTCGGTGGTGGAGATGAACAGCACCATGGTGGAACGCCAGCGCGCGCGCTATCCCCAGATCACCATCGGCCTGGACCGCGCCCTGCTGGCGACCTGCAACACCGTGGTCGGCACCTCCACCATGCTGCTCAACGACACGCTGGACGACATGCTGGCCGCAGCGCCGCAAGCCACACGGTTTGCCGTCATCGGCCCATCGGCCGGGTTGTGGCCCGACGCGCTGTTCGAGCGCGGGGTCACCCTGCTGGGCGGCACCCGCGTCACCGATCCGCTGGCCTTCGCAGAAGCCATGGCCACGGGCGGCAGCTTCAGCGCCAGCACCCGCAAGTTCGCCATCACCCGCGAAACCTGGCCAGGCTGGCGAGCCATGACCGGCTGTTGAATCGCCTCTGCCGCAGCCCATGAAAACGGCCCCGAAGGGCCGTCTTGCTCAATCAGCGAAAGCCGCTCAGGCGGTCGCTTCCTTCGCGTTGTCCACGTACTCCTCGATCTGGTCGAAGTTCAGGTACTTGTAGATCGCCGCGCCGTCCTTGTTCACGATGCCCATGGCTTCGTGGTACTCGGCCACGGTCGGGATCTTGCCCAGCTTGGACGCAATCGCCGCCAGCTCGGCCGAGGCCAGGAACACGTTGGTGTTCTTGCCCAGGCGGTTGGGGAAGTTGCGGGTGCTGGTGGACACCACGGTGGCGCCTTCGCGCACCTGCGCCTGGTTGCCCATGCACAGCGAGCAGCCCGGCATTTCGGTGCGCGCACCGGCGGTGCCAAAGGCGGCGTAGTGGCCCTCTTTGATGAGCTCGCTCTCGTCCATCTTGGTGGGCGGCGCGACCCACAGCTTGACCGGGATGTCGCGCTGGCCGCCCAGCAGCTTGGCTGCGGCGCGGAAGTGGCCGATGTTGGTCATGCAGCTTCCGATGAAGGCTTCATCGATCTTGGTGCCCGCCACGTCAGACAGGAACTTGGCGTCGTCCGGATCGTTCGGGCAGCACAGGATGGGTTCCTTGATGTCGGCCAGGTCGATCTCGATGACGTGGGCGTACTCGGCGTCCTTGTCGGCCTCGAGCAGGCTGGGGTTGGCCAGCCAGGCTTCCACCTTCTCGATGCGGCGCTGCAGGGTGCGCTTGTCTTCGTAACCGTCGGCGATCATGTTCTTCATCAGCACGATGTTG
>JALOSH010000379.1 GCA_025458545.1 Hydrogenophaga sp. | reverse complement strand
TCTTCGGCGTTGGCCACGAATTCCCGGGACAGCTGCCAGATGCCGAAGACGATACGGGGGTCTGCGCCCGTGCGCGCGATCCCCTCAAGAATCTGGCCCAGCGGCGAGAACGGAGACTCTGCGTACACGGCCGGACACAGGGCGGCCACCTTGTCGAAGTGCTGCGGCTGGCTCAGCCCCAGCACCAGGCTGTTCAAGCCGCCCATCGATTCGCCCATCAGCAGGCGGCGCCGGGGTGCGCCCACGCGGGCTTCGATGGCGCTGATGTCCCGCCAGATCGCATCCAGCAGGCCGCTGCTTCGGGCCTGCCCCTTGGATGACAGCAGCCAGACCGGGCCATAGGAGAGCGAGATGACCGTCGGAGGCAGCAGGCCCGTGCTCTGCCAGTACGCCTGCAGGAGGGCGGTGAAGTACGTGGGATCGTTCCAGACTTCGGCATCCAGGTTGCGGCCGTGAAGGTGGTAGACCACGTCTCCGTTCACGCCGCCCGCCGCGCGGTGCACGCAGTAGCGAAGCTGTCCTTCCTCGCCACACTGCTGTCCGGCTGGCTTGAAGCTCACGGCCTGGGCGCCCCAAGGGCGGCTGACCTGCGTCCAGGTCCACCACGCGGCACCCGTCAGCGCGATCAGCGTCAGAGCAACTACAACCCTCATGCGAGTCAGTTTGGCGGTCACCACCTGCGGGTTCTCCTGTCGAGCGTTGGGTATGCAGCAGCTGCCACCCCGAAGTGCGGGTGGTGCAGCGAGGGGCGGGTTCTCAGGTCAGCCTTGATCGGCGCCAGGTCGGCGGGGTCCGGCGGGCGGGAGCCGTAGCGGGCCGATGTCCAGCTGGAGGGCGTATCTGGGTATCGTTGCCCAGGACCATCAGGCTCAGCACATAACCCACGATGAAGCTGCCAGTGAAACCCACCAGGGGCGAGGGCAACCAGCCCGGCAGCGACAGGGCCACGAGCAGCCCCCACACCAGGCCGTGCTGACGAGCCTGGCGGTGCTGCAGCGCGAGCCACAGCGGCATCAATTGGGTGAGCAGGAGCCCCAGGCCCACGAGTTCGCTCTGGTTGAAGCCGCGATGGATGACCTGATCGACAAACGCCAGGGCCTGCGGTGCCTGCCAGGCTGGCGTGACCCAAGCCGCCATGGCCGCCGCCGCCAAGGCGAGTAGCACCGAGGCGATGTCCCGTTGGTGCCAGGCGCGCACGGCAAGCACCGCTGCAACCAGGCCCAGCAGCACGAGGTCTGCCTGCAGCACGAGCGCGCCGCAGGCCATCAGAAGGCCGCCCACAGCCCAGGACCGGGCGCCGGACTGTGGCTGCACGTCTGAGGCCACCAGCAATGCAGGCAGCAGCGCCCAGGAAAGGTTCAAGGTCACTGGGCCGACTCGCAGCCACGCGGAGGCCCCGGTGTGTGCCAGGCCCACGCCAGCGATGAGCAGCAGAGCACCCAGTGCGAACGCCAACCGGGCGCGCAGCAACTCGTCGGCTTGCAGGCGTCGATGCGGAATGAGGCAGAAAGTGGCGACGGCGAAGGCCAAAGACAGCAGGTTCATCCACACGTAGTGGCCAGGCGCGCCGGCGCTGTGCATGAAGGCGCAGCCTGCCAAGACGGCGACCACACAACCGAGCACACCGACGTTGTGCACCTGTGCCAGGCCGCCACGGGCGCCTGCGAAGGAGTGGTGCAGCGCTGCCCACAGGCAACCCCAGGCGAAGCTCAGCGCTTCGCGTTCGCTGCCGGCAGCGGCCACTTCGGCTTGCATCGCATGGGCCCAGTCCGAATGCTGGGCGCGCAGCAGCCGGTGGACCATCCGCATCAGCAAGCGGCGTGCGAGCGCCAGTGCGCACGACGGCACGAGTTGTCTCATGAACGCCCCTTTGCGGGACGCATCGCTGTGGATGGGGCTCGCAGCGGTGCCAGAGACTCGGCCAGAGAAACCACCCAGTCGCGCCCTGCGGGCGTCAGCTTGTAGACGTGCCGAGGCGGCCGCCCAGGCTCGGGCGAGTCGACCCAGCGCGCCTGCAGCATCCCTTGGGCTTCCAGCCGCATCAGCAACGGGTACAGCGTGCCGGACTTGACCCCGGCTTGCGCCATCAGGTCGTAGCCGTGACGCCACTCGTTGGCGTCGGCAAGGACTGCAATGACGGCCAGAGCTTGTGGAGACAGGGCACGCGGTCGGATCATGAATTAACTCTACATATGTAGAGTTATGACGTCAAGGCGGCGACTCCAGTCATGGGTCTCGCTTTCCAATCACCAGAAGGTCGCTGGCGGGTTCAGGGTACAGAACGCTGCCGGCCGCGCACGACAGCAACCGGCCGAGGCCGCTCATCGGCAGCCCTCGCACCAACCCACCACTCGTTCTGCCAAGGGAGTGGACTCCTGGACCTCCAGGCCAGGCCCAAGATTTCCCAGAACCCGCAGAATGACGGCCTTGGCGCATCTGGCGCCCTGGAGAACCTGTTGTCCCATCGCAGCGCTGTTGCCGCAACCCCTCTGCCAGGCGTGTTCGTCACGCTGACGGACAGCGCTCGGAGCTTCCCCCGGCACTGGCACGGAAACTATGGCCTCGGCGTCGTGGACCGAGGGGCGCAGCGGTCGGCCAGTGGGCGGGGTGCGGTCGAGGCCTTCGCTGGGCAGTGCCTGACCCATAACCCGGGCGAGGTGCACGATGGCATGCCCCTCGGCGGCACCGCCCGCCGATGGCGCATGTTTCACATCGAGCCCGCCGCCTTGGCTCGCCTCCTCGGCGCGTCCTCATCGGGTGACCTGGAATGGCACGCCCCTGTGATGGACGACCCAGGCCTGCGCGCGGCCTTGGAACGCGCGTTCGCCGCATCAAGTGCTTCC
>JALOSH010000378.1 GCA_025458545.1 Hydrogenophaga sp. | reverse complement strand
GCGGTGTGGAAAGACATCGGCATGCCCAGCGGCCACGCCTACGCCAAGGCGCTGCGCACGGTGAAGACCTGCGTGGGCAGCGAGTGGTGCCGCATGGGCACGCAGGACAGCACCCAGATGGGCAAAGACCTGGAGCGCGCGATGTGGCGCATGTACGCCCCGCACAAGGTGAAGTTCGCGGTGAGCGGTTGCCCGCGCAACTGCGCCGAGGCCGGCATCAAAGACGTGGGCATCATCGGCGTGGACAGCGGCTGGGAAATGTACGTGGCCGGCAACGGCGGCATCAAGACCGAGGTGGCGCACTTCCTGGTCAAGCTCAAGACCGCCGAAGAGGTGATGGAGTACACCGGCGCCTTCTGCGAGCTGTACCGCCAGGAAGGCTGGTACCTGGAGCGCACGGTGCATTACGTCAACCGCGTGGGCCTGGACTATGTGAAGAAGCGGATTCTGGATGACGCCGAAGGCCGCAAGGCGCTGTGGGAACAGCTGCAGTTCGCATTGGACGGCGAACCCGACCCCTGGTTCGAATTCGACAAGGCGGCCGTGGACACGCGGCAGTTCATTCCGATCAAGGCCGTGTCGGCCGCCACCGAAGGGAGTGCTGCATGAACGCCGCTGCATGGACGCCCATCTGCCGCGTGGACCCGCACAAGGGCGGCCCTTTGAGTCAAGGGATTGTGTTCGGCACCCATGTGGCCTGTCCGCTGCACAACTGGACCATCGGCCTGTGCGACGGCCAGGCCTCGGCGCCCGACGAAGGCTGCACGCCCAGGTTCAGCGTGAAGGTCGCGGACGGTCAGGTGTTTCTGGATGCGCACGAACTGGCGACGCAGGCGACCGACTTGGTGCGACCCATCGCCGGCCCGGCGCGCCGCGCTGTTAAAGCGTGAAACCATGACCGAAACCCGGTCCACCTGCCCCTACTGCGGTGTCGGTTGCGGGGTCATCATCGAGTCCGATGGACCGCAGATCACCGGTGTGCGCGGCGACCCGGATCACCCCGCCAACTTCGGCAAACTCTGCACCAAGGGCAGCACGCTGCACCTGACGGCCACGCCCGCCATCACACGTCAGGCCCGGCTGCTGCAACCCATGCAGCGCTTGCGGCGCGGCCAAGAACCCGTGGCCATGGGTTGGGACGCGGCGCTGGACCTGACCGCAACGCGTTTTGCCCAGACCATCGCAGAGCACGGGCCCGACGCGGTGGGCTTCTACATCAGCGGCCAGCTGCTGACCGAGGACTACTACGTCTTCAACAAGCTGGCCAAGGGCCTGATCGGCACCAACAACGTCGACACCAATTCCCGCCTGTGCATGAGCAGCGCGGTGGCGGGCTACAAGCTCACCCTGGGTGCCGACGCGCCACCGGCCTGCTACGACGACGTGAACCACGCCGCCTGCCTGTTCATCGTCGGCAGCAACGCGGCTTACGCCCACCCGGTGCTGTTCCGCCGCATTGAAGAAGCCAAGCGCCAGAACCCGGGCATGAAGGTGATCGTGGCCGACCCGCGCCGCACCGACACCGCCGAGCTGGCCGACCTGTATCTGCCGCTGCAACCCGGTACCGACGTGATGCTGTTCCACGGCCTGCTGCACATCATGTTGTGGGAGGGCTGGACCGATGCGAGTTACATCGCGGCGCACACCAGCGGCTTTGACGCGCTCAAGGCGCTGGTGCGCGATTGCACGCCCGACCTGGTCGCGCAAACCTGCGGCTTGAGCAAAGACGACCTGTTCACGGCGGCACAGTGGTTTGCTCAGTCTCCCGCCACGCTCAGCCTGTATTGCCAGGGCCTGAACCAGAGCAGCAGCGGCACCGCCAAGAACGCGACCCTGATCAACCTGCACCTGGCCACTGGCCACATCGGCAAGCCCGGCGCCGGCCCGTTCAGCCTGACCGGCCAGCCCAACGCGATGGGCGGGCGCGAAGTGGGGGGCCTGGCCAACCTGCTGAGCGCGCACCGTGACCTGGCCAACCCGCAGCACCGCGCCGAAGTGGCCGCGCTGTGGGGTGTGGCCGACGTGCCGAGCAAGCCCGGCAAGACCGCGGTGGAGATGTTCCAGGCCGCGGCCGACGGCGAGATCAAGGCGCTGTGGATCGCGTGCACCAACCCGGCCCAGTCCATGCCCGACCAGGCCACCGTGCGGCGCGCACTGAAGCGCGCCGAGTTCGTGGTGGTGCAGGAAGCCTTTACCACCGCCGCCACCTGCGACTTTGCCGACCTGCTGTTACCCGCCACCACCTGGGGTGAAAAGGAAGGCACCGTCACCAACAGCGAACGCCGCATCAGCCGCGTGCGCGCCGCGGTGACAGCGCCGGGTGAGGCAAGGCACGACTGGCGGATCGTGCTGGACGTGGCACGGCGGCTGGAAGCGCAGCTGCGTCCGGGCCAGCCCACCCTCTTCCCCTACCAAACCCCGGAACAGATCTGGAACGAACACCGCGAATCCACCCGTGGTCGCGACCTCGACATCACCGGCCTGAGTTACGCCATGCTGGAGCAGCAAGGCCCGCAGCAGTGGCCGCTGCGCGAAGGTGAAAAGTCCGGCAAACAACGCCTCTACCAAGACGGCATATTCCCCACCAACGACGGCAAGGCCCGCTTCGCCGCCCTGCCCTACAAGCCGGTGGCCGAGCCGCGCGAATCGCGCTACCCCTTCTCGCTCACCACCGGCCGCCTGCGCGACCAATGGCACGGCATGACACGCACCGGTACCCTGGGCCGCCTGTTTGGCCACGTGGCCGAGCCTTCGGTGCAGATGAACCCCCAAGACATGGACCGGCGGGGCCTGAAAGACGGCCAACTGGTGCACGTGACCAGCAAGCGGGGCGCCATCGTGCTCCCCGCACAAGGCTCGCGCACATTGCAGCCCACGCAAGCCTTCATCGCCATGCATTGGGGGCCTGAATACCTGAGCGGCCGCAGCAGCCAGGGCGAGCCGCTGGCCGGCGTGAACGCCATCACCACCTCGGCGTACTGCCCCACCTCCAAGCAGCCCGAACTCAAGCACGCGGCGGTGAAGATTCTCAAGGCCGAACTGCCTTGGACGCTGCTGGGCGTGGCCTGGCTGCCTGACGACACGGCCTTGACGGCTTTGGCCGAGCTGCGCCGTTGCATGCCCCTGTTCGATTTCGCTTCTTGCGTGCCTTTTGGGCGCGAGCGCACCGGCGTGCTGTTCCGTGCCGCGGCGCCAGAAGCGCCGCCGCCAGAGGTGTTGGCCCGCATCGAAGCCTTGCTGGGCCTGAACGCAACCGATGTGCTGCGCTACGAAGACAAGCGCCGCCAGCAACGCCGCACGGCGCGTCTGGTGCGCGGGCATGGCGGCGCCCCGGACGACATCACTCTCGACGCCTTCCTGCTGGCCGGCGACGCCAGCGCCGAAGGCTGGATCAAGACCCTGCTGCAAGACGAACTGCCCGCCGGCGCGTATGGCCGCCTGCTACTGATGCCGGGTGCAGTGGCCCCGGTGGCGTTGGCGCCCAAGAGCCC
>JALOSH010000038.1 GCA_025458545.1 Hydrogenophaga sp. | reverse complement strand
GATGTGGATGCGGTCCAGCACCTTCTGCAGCTTGTGCTGGCTGCGGCGCGTGATGGTGGTCTGGCGGAACGCGACCCACTCTTCCAGCATCTGGCGCAGGCTCTTCTGCGTCGGTCGGCCATCGAGCCCGATCATGGTCAGGTTGATCGGCGCCGAGCTTTCCAGGCTGGTGTGGGCCAGCAGCGCGGTGATGAGTTCCTGCTGCTCGATGCGGCTGCTTTTGGGCTCGAACACCAGGCGCACCGGCGCGTCCTTGCTGGACTCGTCGCGCACCGCGTCCAGCACCATCAGCATGCTGGCTTTCAGCTGCGTCTGGTCCTGGCTCAGCGCCTTCTTGCCGGCCTTGACCTTGGGGTTGGTGATCTCTTCGATTTCTTCCAGCACCTTCTGGCTGCTCAAGCCGGGCGGCAGTTCGTTCACCACCAGCTGCCACTGGCCGCGCGCCAGGTCTTCGATCTTCCAGCGCGCGCGCACCTTGAGGCTGCCGCGGCCGCTGCGGTAGGCGTCGGCGATGTCACTGGCCGGGCTGATGATCTGGCCACCGCCGGGGTAGTCCGGCCCGGGCAGGAGGGTCAGCAGGTCTTCGTCGCTCAGCTTGGGGTTCTTGACCAGCGCCACGCAGGCGTCGGCCACCTCGCGCAGGTTGTGGCTGGGAATCTCGGTGGCCAGACCCACGGCGATGCCGCTGGCGCCGTTGAGCAGGTTGAACGGCAGGCGCGCGGGCAGTTGTTTGGGTTCTTCGAACGAGCCGTCGTAGGTGGGGATGAAGTCCACCGTGCCCTGGTCGATTTCGTCGAGCAGCAGGCCGGTGATCTTGGCCAGCCGCGCTTCGGTGTAGCGCATGGCGGCGGCGCCGTCGCCGTCGCGGCTGCCGAAGTTGCCCTGGCCATCGATCAGCGGGTAGCGCTGTGAAAAGTCTTGCGCCATGCGCACCAGCGCGTCGTAGGCCGCGCTGTCGCCGTGTGGGTGGTACTTGCCCAGCACGTCGCCCACCACTCGGGCGCTCTTGACCGGCTTGGCCGCCGTGTTGCCCGAGAAACCCAGGCCCATGCGGTCCATGGCGTAAAGGATGCGGCGCTGCACCGGCTTCTGGCCGTCGCACACGTCGGGCAGGGCGCGGCCCTTGACGACCGAGAGCGCGTATTCGAGGTAGGCGCGTTGCGCGTAGGCGGCGAGGCTGTCTTCACCGGGTTCGGCGGGCAGCAAAGGCAGTTCGGGGGTATCGATGTCCATGGCTTTCGAATGGGGTCGGGTCAGAGCGCCGGTGCGCTGGACGCAGCGTTGTTCAGGTTCTTCGACACCGGGCGCGAGGCGGGCTGCAGACCGCGCGGTGGCGACAGGTATTGGTACAGACGGGTGACCTTGTGCACATACTGCACCGTCTCGGGGTAATTGGGTATCTGGCGCCCGGCGCGTTGCACCGCGCCTTCGCCCGCGTTGTAGGCCGCCAGCGCCAGATCGGTCTGGCCACCGAACTGGCGCAGCAGCAGGGCCAGGTAGCGGGCTCCGGCCTGCAGGTTGGTGCGCGGATCGGTCAGCCGCTGGTGCAGGGTCTGCGCAGCGTCGGCCTTGACGCCGAAGCGCTGCGCGGTGGCGGGCATGAGCTGCATCAGCCCGACCGCACCCCGCGGGCTCACGGCCTGGGGATCGAACCGCGATTCGGTGGCGATGACGGCCTTGAGCAAAGCGTAGTCCAGCCCGTGGTCGGTGGCGGCCTCGCGGATCAGGTGGCGCACCGCCTTGTAGCCGGTGGACACCTCAAAGGCTGCCTGCAACCCGGCGGGTGCGCTCGCCGCCGAGCGCGGCAGCGGTCGCACCGGCGCCGACCCAGCGTTGAACAGCTCGTAGCGGCTGTCAAGCTGGCGGTCGGCGTAGTGCGGTCGGCCCTGGGCATCGATGTAGCCCCAGAGCTCGGGCGTGGCGGAAGCCGTGACACAGAAGCCCAGCAGGACCGGCAAAAAGATCACATTCCTCAACATGGCTAAACGTCTACCTCGACGGAATCGCCATGCAGCTCCATCAATTCGCGGCGCGACGCGGCTTCGCCCTTGCCCATGAGCTTGGTGATCAGCGCTTCGGTGCCGGCAAAGTCCAGACCACCCAGCGTGACCTGCATCAGGCGGCGGGTGTCGGGGTTGAGGGTGGTGTCCCAGAGCTGCTCGGCGTTCATCTCGCCCAGGCCCTTGAAGCGGCTGATCTGGCATTTGTCGCGGTTCACGCCGTCTTTTTCGGCCTTGTCCAGGATGGCGTGCAGCTCGCCGTCGTCCAGCGCGTACTGCTTGCTGGCGGGTTTCTTGCCGCGCGCGGGCACATCCACCCGGAACAGCGGCGGGCGCGCCACATACACATGGCCGGCTTCGATGAGTTTGGGGAAATGGCGGAAGAACAGCGTGAGCAGCAGCACCTGGATGTGGGAGCCGTCCACGTCGGCGTCGCTCAGGATGCAGACCTTGCCGTAGCGCAGACCGCTCAGGTCGGGCGTGTCGTTCGGGCCGTGCGGATCGACGCCGATCGCGACCGAAATGTCGTGGATCTCGGTGTTGGCAAACAGCCGGTCGCGCTCGACCTCCCAGGTGTTGAGCACCTTGCCGCGCAGCGGGAGCACGGCCTGGCATTCTTTGTCGCGGCCCATCTTGGCACTGCCGCCGGCCGAATCGCCCTCGACCAGAAACACCTCGTTGTGCGCCAGGTCGCGGCTCTCGCAATCGGTCAGCTTGCCGGGCAACACGGCGACGCCAGAACCTTTGCGCTTCTCCACTTTCTGCCCGGCCTTCTGGCGTGTCTGCGCGGCCTTGATGGCGAGTTCGGCGAGCTTCTTGCCGTAGTCCACATGCTGGTTGAGCCAGAGTTCGAGCGCCGGGCGCACGAAGCCGCCGACCAAGCGCACCGCGTCGCGCGAGTTCAAGCGTTCCTTGATCTGGCCCTGGAACTGCGGGTCCAGCACCTTGGCGCTGAGCACATAGCTGGCGCGGGCAAACACGTCTTCGGGCAGCAGCTTCACGCCTTTGGGCAGCAGCGCGTGCATCTCGATGAAGGCTTTGACCGCCTGGAACAGGCCGTCGCGCAGCCCGCTGTCGTGTGTGCCGCCCGCGCTGGTGGGGATCAGGTTCACGTAACTTTCGCGCACCGGCTGGCCGTCTTCGGTGAAGGCCACGCACCACGAGGCGCCTTCGCCGTCGGCGAAGTTGTCGTCCTTGGCGTCGGCAAAACCTTCGCCCTCGAACAGCGGAATCACCGGGTCGCCGCTCAGCGTTTGCGCCAGGTAGTCGCGCAGGCCGGCCTTGTAGAGCCAGACCTGGGTGTCCTTGGTTTTTTCGTTCACCAGCGTGACCTGCACGCCCGGCATCAGCACCGCCTTGCTGCGCAGCAGGTGCGTGAGCTCGGTCATGGGCAGCGCCGCAGACTCGAAGTACTTGCCATCGGGCCAGGCGCGCACCGTGGTGCCCTGCTTGCGGTCGCCTTCGCCTTTGGGTGCGATCACCAGCGGCTCGATCACGTCACCCGCGGAGAAGGCCAGTTTGGCCACCTGGCCTTCGCGGAAGCTGGTCACTTCCAGCCGGGTGGAGAGCGCATTGGTCACGCTCACGCCCACGCCGTGCAGGCCACCCGAGAAGCTGTAGGCGCCGCCCTTGCCCTTGTCGAACTTGCCGCCCGCGTGCAGGCGGGTGAACACTAGCTCGACCACCGGCGCCTTCTCTTCGGGGTGCAGACCGAACGGGATGCCGCGGCCATCGTCTTCCACGCTCACCGAGTGATCGGTGTGCAGCGTCACTTTGATCTTTTTGCCGTGGCCCGCGAGCGCTTCATCGGCCGCGTTGTCCAGCACTTCCTGGATGATGTGCAGCGGGTTGTCGGTCCGGGTGTACATGCCCGGGCGCTGCTTGACCGGCTCCAGACCTTTGAGTACACGGATCGAGCCTTCGGAATATTCGTTCGGAGATTGGGTTGCCATGGGGGCGGATTGTAAGCATCCCGGCGCAAACCACTGGATACAAATACAGATCAATGGACCGCTGACTGTCCAGCCATGCCCGAGCCGCATCAATCACGCCGCCAAATTTCAAGGCAGAACACCAGACGGTGACAGCGCAAACAAGCCTTCTTCGCTACAGTCGACGGATGACATCCGCATCCCCCGCACCCGCCCAGCCCCGCCTGTCTGCCTTGCAGGTGCTGGCCTGTGGCGCCGCCATCGTCACGTTGTCCATGGGCATCCGCCACGGCTTTGGTCTGTGGCTGCAGCCCATCACCCAGGAGATGGGCTGGACGCGCGCGAATTTTTCGGTGGCCATGGCGATCCAGAACCTGTCCTGGGGCGTGTTCGGCATCTTCGCCGGCATGGCGGCCGACCGCTTTGGCGCTTTCCGCGTGCTGCTGGTGGGCGCCGTGCTGTACGGGCTGGGTCTCGCCGGCATGGCGCTTTCGCCCACGCCGGGCGTGTTTGCCCTCACGGCGGGCGTGCTGATCGGGGCGGCCCAGGCCGGCACCACCTACGCGGTGATCTACGGTGTGATTGGGCGGCAGATCCCGGCCGAAAAGCGCTCCTGGGCCATGGGCGTGGCGGCGGCGGCCGGCTCGTTCGGCCAGTTCCTGATGGTGCCGGTCGAGGGCTGGCTGATCAGCTCGTTCGGCTGGCAGGAAGCCCTGTTGATCCTGGGCGGCGCGGTGTTGTTGATCATGCCGCTGGCGCTGTTTTTGCGCGAGCCGGGTTTTGTGGGCGGCGTGGCGCCAAAGCGTGAGCAGACCATTGTTCAGGCGCTGCGCGAGGCGTTCCAGTACCGCAGCTTCCAGCTGCTGATGGCGGGCTACTTTGTGTGTGGCTTCCAGGTGGTGTTCATCGGCGTGCACATGCCCAGCTACCTCAAAGACAACGGGCTCTCGCCGCAGGTGGCGAGCTACGCGCTGGCACTCATTGGCCTGTTCAACGTGATCGGGACCTACGCCGCTGGCGTGCTCGGCCAGCGCTTCCCCAAGCGCTACATCCTGTCCTTTATCTACATGGCGCGCGCGGTGGCGATCAGCGTCTTCCTGATGGTGCCGCTCTCGCCCATGAGCGTCTACATCTTCTCGTCCGTGATGGGCTTGCTCTGGCTGTCCACCATCCCACCGACCAACGCAGTGGTGGCGCAGATCTTCGGTGTGGCGCACCTGTCCATGCTCGGCGGCTTCGTGTTCTTCAGCCACCAGATCGGCAGTTTCATGGGTGTCTGGCTGGGCGGCGTGCTGTACGACCAGACCGGCAGCTACGACATCGTCTGGTACATCGCGATCGCGCTGGGCGTGTTCGCGGCACTGATCAACCTGCCGGTGCGCGAAACGGCCATCGAACGCGGGCCACAGCGCGTGGGAGCCGCCGCGTGATGAAGCCCCTGGCGCTCAAGCTTCTGGTGTGGAGCGGCGTGGCGGTCGCGCTTCTGGGCACGCTGACGCTCTACAACCAGCCTGACTTTCTGGTCAAGCTGGCCGACCAGTTGTGGAGCTGCTTCTGATGCACGGCACCGAACCACCTTCGCACTGGGTGCAGCGCTGGTCGCACCTGGTGCCGGTCGGTGGTTCGGTGCTCGACGTGGCCTGTGGCGCCGGACGCCACATGCGTTGGTTCGCCGAGCGTGGTCATGCTGTGACTGGCGTGGACCGTTCGCCTGAGGCCGTCGCGGCCGTGGCCCACATTGGCCAGGCGGTCGAGGCCGACATCGAAAACGGCCCCTGGCCCTTTGAAGGCCAGACCTTCGACGCCGTGGTGGTGACCAACTACCTCTGGCGCCCTTTGCTGGCCACCCTGATGGGCAGCGTGGCCGACGGCGGCGTGCTGATCTACGAGACCTTTGCCGCCGGCAACGAAACCGTGGGCAGGCCCTCGCGGCCCGACTTTCTGCTGCAGCCCGGCGAGCTGCTGCACGTCTGTGCGGACCTTCAGGTGGTGGCCTACGAAAACGGTTTCCTCGAAGACCCCGAGCGCTTCGTGCAACGGATCGTGGCGGTGCGAAAACCGCCAGCCGATGGCACCCCGCCCCAGCGCCATCGGCTCGGAGCCCCTGGGTAGAATGTGCGATTCGCGCCAGCGCGTCGGATCGACCCCTGACACCGCGCCGCCTGGCGGCGCTCCTGAACCGAGTCCGAGAACATGAATCCCATCACCGGCAGCATCGTTGCCCTCGTCACCCCCTTCCACCCCGACGGCAGTGTCGACTACCCCACCCTGCGCAAGCTGATCGACTGGCACATCGCCGAGGGCACCGATTGCATCGGCGTGGTCGGCACAACCGGCGAGTCGCCCACCGTCAGCGTCGAAGAGCACTGCGAGATCATCCGCGTCTCGGTCGAGCAAGCGGCCAAGCGCGTGCCCATCATGGCCGGTTGCGGCGCCAACTCCACCGCCGAAGCCATCGAACTGGCGAAGTTTGCGCGGCAAGTGGGCGCCGACTGCCAGCTCCAGGTCGTGCCCTACTACAACAAGCCCACACAAGAAGGCCAGTACCAGCATTTCAAGGCGATCGCCGAAGCCACCGGCGACCTGCCCATCGTCCTGTACAACGTGCCCGGGCGCACCGTGGCCGACATGGCACTGGACACCGTGCTGCGCCTGGCGACCGTGCCCGGCATCGTCGGCATCAAGGAAGCCACCGGCAACATCGAGCGCGCGCAGTGGCTGATCCGCGAAGTGCCCAAGGGCTTTGCCATCTATTCGGGCGACGACCCGACCGCTGTGGCGCTGATGCTCTGCGGCGGCCAGGGCAACGTGAGCGTGACGGCCAACATCGCGCCGCGCCTGATGCACGAACTCTGTGTAGCGGCCCTGGCCGGCGATGCCCGCAAAGCGATGGAGATCCAGCGCCGCCTGATGCCGGTGCACAAGAATCTCTTCGTTGAAGCCAACCCGATACCGCTCAAGTGGGCCATGGCCCGTATGGGTCTGTGTGGCGAGACCATGCGCCTGCCGCTCACCCCCATGACCCGCTCGCTGGAACCCTTGGTCGAGGCCTCACTCAAAGACAGTGGTCTGATCTGATGGCGCCGTCGCCCTTCCCTTTGCACACCCCACCTTTCATGCACGCAACCCACCTCCGCTCTCTGCCTCCCTACGCCCGCCTGGGCCTGATTGCCGTGGCCGCTGCGCTCGCGACAGGTTGCAGCGTGCTGCAGGAAGACAAGATCGACTACAAAAGCGCCAAGCAAATCAGCACGCTGGACGTGCCGCCCGACCTCACCCAGCTGAGCCAGGACTCGCGCTACCAGGTGCCGGGTTCGGTGGTCACGGCCAGTGGCTACCAGAGTGCCCAGCCCGCCACGGCTTCGAGCGCCGGCACGGCCGTCAACCAGTTGGGCGATGTGCGCATCGAACGCGCGGGCGACCAACGCTGGCTGGTGGTCGACCGCCCGGCCGACAAGCTGTGGGTACCCGTGAAAGATTTCTGGCAAGAAAACGGCTTCCAGCTCCAGGTTGACCAGGAGAAGCTGGGCATTCTGGAAACCGACTGGGCCGAGAACCGGGCCAAGCTGCCACAAGACTTCATCCGCCGCACCATTGGCAGAGCGTTCGAGAATCTTTATTCCACCGGGGAGCGCGACAAGTTCCGCACCCGCCTGGAGCGCAACGCCCAGGGCGGCACCGAGATCTTCATTTCCCACCGTGGCATGGAAGAGGTTTACACCAGCAACAGCAAAGACCAGACGGTCTGGCAGCCCCGCCCGGCCGACCCCGAACTGGAAAGCGAATTCCTGCGGCGGTTGATGCTCAAGCTGGGCGCCAGCGAATCGCAGGCCACGGCTGCCCTGGCCGTGGCGCCGCCCAAGGCGGCGGCCCGGGTGGCCACGGTGAACAACCAGCCGGTGGTGCAGCTCGACGACGGATTCGACCGCGCCTGGCGCCGGGTCGGCCTGTCGCTGGACCGGACCGGCTTCACCGTGGAAGACCGCGATCGCGCCCAGGGCATCTACTTCGTGCGCTACGTTGCCAGCGTGGCCGAACCCGCCAGCAAGGGCTTCCTCTCGCGCATTTTTGGCGGGGCGACGACGGAAGCTGCGCCAAGCAGGTACCGGGTGGTGGTGCGCGGTGCGGGCGACAACAGTTCGACCGTGTCGGTGCTGGACAGCCAGGGCCAGACCGAAGCCTCGGCCAATGCCCAGCGCATCGTGCAGTTGCTGGCCGAGGACTTGAAGTAATAGAAATCCCGTCGGACTCTCACAAGCTGGCCCGTCGGAGGGCAAAAAAAAGCCGCTCCAAAGAGCGGCTTTTTTTGTTGGGAACCCCAGGCCTAAGCCCGGATCAACCCATTACTGCTTGGGAGGCATGGCGGCCTTGGCGGCTTCGGCAGCGGCGTCAGCAGCGGCTTTGGCTGCATCGACAGCGCCAGCGGCTGCGGTGGCAGCACCGGCTGCAGCACCAGCAGCGGCGTCAACAGCGCCAGCCACGGTGGGGGTGGCGGCAGCGTCGGTCGGGGCGGCTGCAGGAGCAGCGTCGGCAGCAGGAGCGGCCGGAGCGGCCGGAGCGGCAGCAGGCGCTTCCACAGGGGCCGGAGCGGCCACAGGAGCTTCTTCTTTTTTGCCGCAGGCGGACAGGGCAACGGCTGCGAACAGGCTGGCGATCAGGAGGGTCTTGTTCATGGCTTTGGATTCCGATGGATGAAGTAATACAAACTGACTAACGAAAACTTGATGCGACCAAAAAAAGCCCGAATGGACATCCAGGCTGTGGTCGACCCAGTCAGAAAATCGGTGTTTACCCGGTTTCCAGACCAGCCTCTGATCATACTGTTTTCACAACATCCGTATTTACCCTCATCAACTTTTTCTTTTGCTAACAGGCCACTGTTGCAAAAAAGCAAACGCCAGGTTCAGAGCCCCAAGGTGGTGGCGGCGAACGATGGGCTGCCCTTGAGCCAGACGCCGTCGAGCCTTTCGCGCAGTGCCACTCGGCGCGCGCCCTCGGCGCTGCTCACGCCCACGCAGCGCAGCGGATCCAGCCGCTCCAGCGTCCAGCCCGGCGACCAGATCGCGCTCGGCACCTCGCCCGCGGAGGCAGCAGGCAGGGCGTGGGCCTCCACCAGATGCGCCCAGGTCAGCCGCCATTGCACAAACCGCGGGTGCATCTGCCGCAAGGTGCCGAATTCCTGCGCCATCAAACGCAATTGGCGACCACGCCCGGCCCAGGCGTTGAACGCCTCCACCACCGAACGCTCACCGAGCGGCCAGTCGGCAAAATCGGCGTCGCTGAGCACCAGCGAAGTCCAGCCCTCCCGGGCGGCGGTCTGCACCGCTTGCCTGACCAGACCGGCAAAGGCCAGGCGCCCTTCAAAACGCCCCTCGGGCAAAGGTGCAAACGGCGCGTTGGTGTCACTCACGGCTTCGTCCTTTCTCCAGGTATTGCCTTGTGACTCAGTCCGCGGGCACACGATGCAACCAGCCGGCCTCGAACCAGTCCTGCAACAGAGCCTGCGCGCCGGTACTGGCGCGCTGCACCTGCGCCGCCCCCAGCCGACGCTGGTCGGCCAGGGTGCGCATCAGCCGCGCATCGGCTCCACCGGCGCGGAAGCTTTCACCGTTGATGAACAGGTGCCTGGCGTCGTACATCATGCGGGTGCGCCGGTCGAGCGCCACCGGGCCGGGGATCCAGTGCGTTTCAGGCTCTTCGAACCACACCCGAGGCTTGGGCTCGGTCATGACCTCACCCAGTGCACAGGCCAGCGACCCGCGCTCGGCCAGCAGCCTTTGCAGCCCATCGGCCGCGAAGGCCTCTAACGCTTGCGGCATTGCCGCTGGCGTGGCGGTGGCGGGCTGGTCGGGGTCGCGGTAGAGCGTGGCGTCCTCGAACTCGTCGGCCATGCGTTGCAACAGTTCGCCCGCCAGACCGCCGCGCTGCGGCACCCGGAAACCCACCGAATACGTCATGCAATCGCCGCCCACCGCCACCCCGTCGTGGGCCCAGCGGGGTGGCAGGTAGAGCATGTCGCCCGGGTTGAGCAAGTGTTCCTCTTCGGGCTGGAACTTGCTCAGAATCTTGAGCGGCACGTCGGGCTCCAGCGACAGGTCTTTCTGCCGACCGATGCGCCAGTGGCGCTGGCCGCTGGCCTGCAGCAGGAACACGTCGTAGCTGTCGAAGTGCGGGCCCACGCCGCCGCCATCGCTGGCCCAGGACATCATCAGGTCGTCCAGCCGCGCATCGGGCACGAACCGGAAGCGCTGCAACAGTTGGTGCGCGGCGTCCAGGTGCAGGTCCACGCCCTGCACCAGCAGGGTCCAACGTTTTTGTGTGAGGGGCGGGAAAGCGGTGCGCGCGAACGGGCCATGCCGCAGCCGCCAGCCCGCTGCCTGGTGCACGATCAGCCGCGACTCGACGGCTTCATTCGCGGCCAGTGCAAACAGCGCCTGTCGGCTCAGCAGGGGCGTGAAGTCCGGAAAAGCGTTGCGGATCAGCAGCGGTTTTTTCTGCCATTGGCGGCGCATGAATTGCGCGGGAGAGAGCCCGCCGAGCATCTGGCACGGTGCGTCGGGGGCGGTCGGGGCGTTGGAACGGGGGGCGGGTGTCATGGGACAATTGTCGGATGAAAATCACCGAACAATGCGTTGTGGCGCTGACCTGGACGCTCAAAGACACACTGGGTGAAGAACTGGACGTGCTGGACGAAGAGTTTCTGGTGGGCGGCAACGACCTGCTGGCCAGCCTGGAAGCCGCGCTGCAAGGCCACAAGGCGGGCGACCAGGTGGAACTCCAGCTGGAGCCGCAGCACGCCTTTGGCGACTACGACGACCGCTTGCTCTTCCTGGAGCCGCGCCACCTGTTCCCGGCCGAGATCGAGGAAGGCATGGGCTTCGAAGGCCTGCCCGCAGGCTGCAACCCGGCCGCGCCCAAAGACCGCCTGTACTTCGTGAGCGACATCTACCCGGACCACGTGGTGCTGGACGGCAACCACCCGCTGGCCGGTATCGCCCTGCGCATCACCCTCAAGGT
>JALOSH010000037.1 GCA_025458545.1 Hydrogenophaga sp. | reverse complement strand
GACGTTGTTGACCTGGTTCGGGTAGTCGGTGCGGCCGGTGGCCATGATGGCGTCGTCGCGCACCGCCTTCACATCTTCCGGCTGGATCTCGGGGTTCGGATTGGCCAGCGCGAAGATCAGCGGACTCGCTGCCATCTTGGCGACCATGTCTTTCTTGAGAACGCCGCCGGCCGACAGGCCCAGAAAAATGTCGGCGCCGGCGATGGCTTCGCTCAAGGTGCGCTGTTCGGTTTTTTGCGCGAAGACGATCTTGTCCTCGTCCATCAGCTCGGTTCGGCCCTCGTACACCAGGCCCGCCAGATCGGTCACCCAGATGTTCTCGCGCGGCAGGCCCAGCTTCACGATGTCCTTGCCCACCACCTTCAGGCCATTGAGGATGGCCGCGCCCACCACGATGGCGGTGCCGTGCTGGTCGTCGTGGAACACCGGGATCTTCATGCGCTCGCGCAGCTTGCGCTCGACGTAGAAGCAGTCTGGCGCCTTGATGTCTTCGAGGTTGATGCCGCCGAAGGTGGGTTCGAGTGCCGCGATGATGTCCACCAGCTTGTCCGGGTCTTTCTCGTTGATCTCGATGTCGAACACATCGATGCCCGAGAACTTCTTGAACAGCACGCCCTTGCCTTCCATCACCGGCTTGGCGGCCAGCGGGCCGATGTCGCCCAGGCCCAGCACGGCGGTGCCGTTGGTGATGACGGCCACCAGGTTGCCGCGGCTGGTGTACTTGAAGGCGTTGTTCGGGTCGGCGACGATCTCTTCGCAGGGCGCGGCCACACCGGGCGAATAGGCCAAGGCCAGATCGCGCTGATTGCTCAGCTGTTTGGTGGCCGCAATGGCCACTTTGCCGGGGGTGGGGAACTCGTGGTATTCGAGGGCGGCGCGGCGCAATTCGGCGCGTTTGTTGTGTTGGGCCTGATCGGTGCTCATGCGGCGGTCTCCAGTCTGTTTATTCTGCAATGTGAAAGTCAATTGCGCATTCTAAATCCGGACCCCACAAAAACCCTACAGGGATTTGCTGAACCTGGGTCTGTCTGCTGTGCCATTGTCGGCATCCACCCAGGGCTGACAAGCTCGGGTTTCCACAACAAAAAAACCGCCCCCTGGGCGGCTTTCTGCATGGCTGAACGGGTTGGCTGCTCAGACCGACGGGCTGGTGTGTTCCGTTGGCAGACCAGACGCCCGGCTCAGGTGCGCCGTGGGCTGCGAAGGCAGGCACTGCATCCACACCGCGCGGGCGCTGGACTCGCACTGGCCGCACTGAGTCGCCACACCCATGTCGGTCTTGATGGCTTCAAAGCTCATACCGCAGCGCGCAGCATGGGCGATGGCTTTGTCGTTCACTCGGCGGCAGACGCAGACGATCATGGCGGTGGGCGTTTGGGTTGGTAGGGCAAATGATAATTGATCTCATTCATTCTGCCAAGCAACCCAAGGCACAAGCCCTGGTCCTCAAGCCCCCGATCCGATGAATGGTCGGATCAGCTCGGCTCGCCCATCTGGCTTTGCAGGTAGTTCGGGAGGCCCACTTTCTCGATCAGTTCGAGCTGGGTTTCGAGAAAGTCGATGTGCTCCTCGGTGTCATCCAGGATTTTCATCAACAGGTCGCGCGAAACGAAGTCGCGCACCGACTCGCAATGCGCCACACCGTCCTTGATGGTGGCTTGAGCCCTGCGCTCCAGCGCCAGGTCGCTCTGCAGCATCTCGGGCACGTTTTCGGCGATGTTGAGCTTGCCCAGATCCTGCAGATTGGGCAGGCCATCGAGCGTGAAGATGCGGTCCATCAGCCAGTCGGCGTGCTTCATCTCGCCGATGGATTCCGAATACTCCTTCTTGGCCAACTTGTCCAAACCCCAGTGCTTGAGCATGCGGTAGTGCACGAAGTACTGGTTGATGGCGGTCAGCTCGTTCTTGAGCTGGGCTTGCAGATGGGCAATGGCTTGCGCGTCACCTTTCATGGGGGGCTCCTTGTAGCGTTGGCAAAGGGGCCATTGTGCAAGCAACACCCGGCTCTAGCCACGGCAGCTGAATGTTCTCTTTACAAATGAGAATCGTTCGCATATAATGTTTCCACAATCAATCTCAACCGCCAGCCAGCACCGCGCCTGTCGTGTGCACGCCAGCCACTTCTCAACGATCTGGACGGTCCTGGCATGCGTGTGCATCTTTCTTCTTCTGCGGCAGATTTCGGGCGGCCGCGCCCTTCCCGACTGAAACAGCTCGCGCTGGCCTGCCTGGCCAGCCTCGGCGCACCGCTGGCGGTGGCGCAGACCGCCCCCGAGCCCACGGCCGAGCCACAACTGCGTGAGGTGGTCGTCAGCGGTTCACGCAGCGAGCGCCGGCTCGACGAGGTGCCGGCCACCATCAATCTGCTGCAGGGCGATGACCTCGACCCCGCCGTCACGCAGGACATCCGCGATCTCGCCCGCGACTTGCCCAACGTGAGCGTGAGGCGGGCGCCCCAGCGCTTCGGCGCGGTGTTGGGCTCCACCGGGCGCGACGGCAACGCCGGTTTCAACATCCGAGGTCTCGAGGGAAATCGGGTCCTGCTGACGGTGGATGGCGTGCGCATGCCGCGTGCGCTGAACAGTGGTGTGTTCGGCTCGGCTGCGTTCGGACGCGACCACTACGACCTGGGGCTGATCTCGCGTGTGGAGATCCTGCGCGGGGCCAGTTCCGCCCTCCACGGGTCGGACGGCCTGGCCGGGATGGTGGCCATGTTCACCACCGAACCCAAAGACTTGCTGCGTGGCCAGCAGACGTTTGGCGGCCGCGCAGGCCTGCGGTACGACAGCGAAAACCGGAGCACGGGGGCTGGCGTGACGCTGGCGGGCAAGCCCGATGATGCCGTGCAATGGCTGGCCAGCATTCAGACGGGCCGTGCGCGGGCGCTCGACAACATGGGCGAGAACGATGCTCCCAACAACACCCGGACCACGCCCAACCCGCAGCGCGATCGCGACATGTCCCTGCTCGGCAAGCTGGTGCTGGCGCCCGGTGGCGGGCAGCGCCACACCTTGACGCTGGAGCGTGTGCAGAAAGACAGCGCGGTGGAGGCCTTGTCAGGGCGCACCGCCACCACGACGGGCACGCTGGACCTCGATGGCACGACCGACATGACCCGCAACCGGGTCAGCTGGGACGGCCGCTGGCGGCTGGCTGCGCCCTGGGCCGACGAGCTGCGGGCGGTGGCGGCCTGGCAGGATGCCAATGGTCGGGAAGTGGCGACCGAGCGCCGAACCGCTTCACCGACCTTGCGCGAACGGGACGTTACCTACGAAGAGCGGCTGTGGCAGGCCATGGTCCAGGCCGAGCGCTCGGGCCGGCTGGGCGGCCAGATGGCCACCCGGTGGATCTACGGCCTGGACGTCACGCGCACCGCCTTCGACAACCTGGTGACTGGCGTGGCGCCGCCCGCCTACGAGCGGTACCCGCTCAAGCGCTTCCCGCCCACCTCCGAAACCACCGCAGCGCTGTTCACCCAGGCCGAGTTCGTGACCGAGCGCTGGTCGGTCATTCCGGCCCTGCGCTACGACCACTTCCGCCTGCAGCCGCAAGCCGACGCGCTGTACCCCGCCCCGTCCACGTCGCTGTCCGACGGCGCCTTGTCGCCCAAGCTGGGCGTGATCTTCCGCCCGGCCACGCACTGGAGCCTGTTCGGCAACTTGGCGGCGGGCTTCCGGGCGCCCGCGGCCAACCAGGTGAACCTCTACTTTGACAACCCGACCGGTTTCCAGCCGTACCGGGCCATCCCCAACCCCGACCTCAAGCCTGAACGCAGCCGCACCGCCGAAATCGGTGCGCGCGGCCAGCGCGAGGGGATGTCGTGGGAGGTGGTGGCGTTTGCGGGCCGTTACAAGGACTTCATCGAGGACCTGGTCAACGTCGGCGGCACCGGTACCGCCGCCTCGCCCACGCTGTTCCAGTCGGTCAACCGGTCGCGGGTCAGTCTCAGCGGTCTGGAGTTCAAGGGCCGCATGCCCCTGGCGGCCGCCACGCACCTGCGGTTCGCCTATGGCCAGACCCGGGGCCGTGACACCGTCACCAGCCAGCCGCTGAACTCGGTCAACCCGGCGCAGCTGATGCTGGGGGTCGATCACCGCATGGGGGGATGGAAGTTGGGCGCCACCTTGAACCATGTGGCGAAGAAATCGCTGGATGACATCAACACCGTGGTAGCCGCCGGTGGAACGGCCAACCAGTTTGCCACCCCTGCCCACACCACGCTGGATCTGAACGCCACCTGGCTGATCCAGCCCGACCTGCGCCTCAGCGGCGCGATCCGCAACCTGACCGACCGCAAGCACTGGGCATGGACCAACTTGCGTGGTGTGGCCGCCAACTCGGCCGCGCTGGACGCCTTCACGGCGCCGGGGCGCAGCGTTTCGGTCTCGCTGGTCAAGGACTTCTGAGCAGCGCGTCGCCGCATGAGGAGCACCAAATGAGCACTCCCGACCATCTGGAGGCCGTGCAGGCGGTCTGCCAGGCGTTCCCGGTCCGCCCGCAAACCTTGCGCCTGGGCAGGCCGTCCAAAACGTCCAGCCGGAGGCCAGCCCCCGCCTGTTCCTGGCCGAACACGGGCGGTCGCGCAAAGGCTCGGCGGATACGTCCACAGCATCCGGCCCTTGCAGGAACTCCATCTGTACGAGCGGCGCCTTTCGCAGACGGGTGCGTGGCGGGGCTTGCCCGCGCCCGCATCCCGGGCTGCGCGGATCTGGGCAGACGAAACCACCACCGGGAAGAGGGGCACCGGGCCCCGACGCCAGCGCTGAAGAACGGTTGACCGAGCAACTGCCGGCCTGAGCACCACCAACACCGCCATCCACCACCACCCTGGAAACACCATGCACAACGGCCCATGTTTAGATGACGAATACGCCATGCCCACGGTCGAGGCCTTGATGGCCGGCACCCTAGCGCTGCTGACGGGCTATGCCCAGTCCGCACCCGATTGCGCCCACCGGCCGCTGATGGCCAAGAAAGTGGTGTCCAACCTGTTCTTCCTGTCCGGTCATCCGGAACTGTCGGCGCCTATGAAGAGCATGCTGTCCAACCTGCGCACCCGCTGGCAACTGGAAATCGAAAAGAATGTGCCCGCCCTGCAGCCGGGCATCCCCAACAGCCTCTGGCACGGATCACCGGAGGCTGTGCAATGAAGGCTGTCGACATCCGCGAAGGATTTGCCCAAGCCCGAGCGCGGGGTCTGCGTGCGCGCGAAGCGGCCCACGCCATCGGGCTGAGCGAAGGCGCTGCCGTGGCCGCCCACACCGGTGTGCACGGGCAACCGCTGCGCGCCTTGCCGCTCAAGCCCGATTGGCTGGCCCTGCTGCAAGCGCTGGAGCCCTGCGGTTCGCTGATGGGGCTGACGCGCAACAACAGCACGGTGCACGAGAAGACCGGCGTCTACCAGAAGCTCTCGGCCAATGGCCATGTGGGTCTGGCGCTGGGCGAGGACATCGACTTGCGTCTGTTCTTCGACCGCTGGCATGCCGGTTTTGCGGTCAGCGAAGCGCCCGATGGGCTGACCGATCCCATGCAGACCAGCCTCCAGTTCTACGACCGCGACGGCACGGCGGTGCACAAGATCTACCCGCGCTCCCGCACCGATCTGATCGCCTGGTCGCAGCACACCACCGCCTGGATCGATCCCGCGCGCGAACTGGTGTTCGAGGCGCCTGCGTCCAAGACCGAACCCGACACGAGTGCCGCAGTGGATGCCACCTCCTTTCTGGCGGACTGGGCCGCCATGACCGACACGCATCAGTTCTTCGGCCTGTTGCGCCGCCACGGACTGGACCGGCGGCGGGCGTTTGAGCTTGCGCAAGGCCGGTACACCCGGCGGGTCGTGCCCGAGGCGGTGCAACAGATGCTGCAGGGCGCGGCGCTGGACGGCACGGCCATCATGGTGTTCGTCGGCAGTCCTGGCTGCATCCAGATCCACACCGGGCCGGTGCAGCGCGTCGAGCCCATGGACGTGCGGGGCATGCGCTGGCTCAACGTGCTCGACCCCGGCTTCAACCTACACCTTCGCGAAGACCTGATCGACAGCGCCTGGGTGGTCGAGAAACCTGGCGACCACGGCACCGTGACCTCGCTGGAGGTGTTCGACGCCGACGGCGAGCTCATGGCCATGTTCTTCGGCGCCCGAAAACCCGGCCAGCCCGAGCTGCAGGGCTGGCGCGATCTGCTGGCGCCGCTGCGCGAGGCCGGCGTTGAAGCCCTGCCGGCCTGAACACCCCCAGTTCCATACCCGTCGGCTTGGCCGACCGCCCCCATGCCAACCCGGCCACATCACCATGGATTCAACGCAGTCACACCCCCTTCACCCCGCCTCACCGCCCGCGAGCGCCTGCTGCGCCAGCGTGCCCAGGCGGCAGGCGCTCGTTTGCCTGGCTGGCTCGGCGCTGCTCGCCGCTGGCAGGCCTTCGTGGTGCCAGACTGCCCCTGCTGCCAGCCAGCGGGCGCCGGGCGCTGAACGCCGCCCGCGCCTGGTCACGGCTGGCGGCGGCATCACCGAGGTGGTCTACGCGCTGGGCGCGCAGGACCTGCTGGTGGGCACCGACACCACCAGTCTGTTTCCCGAAGCCGCGCAGAAGACGCCCAAGGTCGGCTACATGCGTCAGCTCTCTGCCGAGGGCTTGCTCGCCCTGCGGCCCGACGCACTGGTGGCCGGCACCGACGCCGGTCCCCCGGTGGTGCTGGACCAGATCCGCAGCGCCGGTGTTCGGGTCGAGCTGGTGGCATCCGACCACAGCTGGGATGAGCTCCGCCGCAAGGTCGCCGCCGTGGGACGTGCCACCGGGCTCGAAGCCGCTGCGCGTGCGCTGCAGGACCGACTCGACAAGCGCTGGGCCGCTGTGCAGGCCAAGGTGCGCCAGAAGACGCCGGCCAACCCGCCCCGGGTGTTGTTCGTGCTTTCGCACACCGGCAGCCCGCTGGTCTCGGGTGAGGCCACAGCCGCCGATGCGGTGATCCGCTTCATGGGGGCCAAGAACGTGCTCTCGGGCTTCAAGGGTTACCGGCCGATGACGGCCGAGGCCATGGCCGCCGCAGCGCCGGACCTGATCCTCATGACCGCCCAGGGGCTCGGCGCCATGGGTGGACCGGAAAAGTTCTGGCAACGCCCCGAAGTCGCGCTGACCCCCGCCTTCCGGCAGCGCGCCAGCGGGCGTACGCTGCTGGCGCCCGATGCCCTGGCGCTGCTGGGCTTTGGCCCACGTTTGCCGGAAGTGATCGAGCAACTGCACCAGCAGGTGGTGGTGGCATGAGCACCGCGCGTCCGCTTCGAAGCCACTTGGCCCCGTGGTGCGCGGCACGCAGGGTAGTGCAGTGAGCGTGACCATCGGTCAGGCCCCGGTTCTGCGCGCCCGCCCAGCCGGGATGAGCGCGCGTATCGCCGGTCCCCGCCTGTTACTGGTGCTGGGCCTGGTGCTGGCGGGTGTGCTCGTGTTTTCGGCCGGTCAGGGCGCCTACGGTCTGCCCTTGCGCGATCTGCCCGGCGTGTTTGTGGCCGCCTGGCAGGGCGGGGCCGAGCGTGGTGCGGCCGAGCTGGTGTTCTTCAACATCCGCCTGCCACGCCTGCTGCTGGGGCTGTGTGCCGGCGCCGCGCTGGGCATGGCCGGCGCGCTGATGCAGGGGCTGTTCCGCAACCCGCTGGCCGATCCCGGCCTGATCGGCGTGAGCAGCGGCGCGGCGCTGGCCGCAGGCGTGACGATCGTGCTGGGCGCCGTCTGGTTCCCCGACCTGCCGCGCGCCCTGGGCAGCTGGACGTTGGTGCTCATGGCCTTCGGCGGCGGCCTGGCCGTGACGGCGCTGATCTACGCACTCTCGCGCGGCGAGGGCGGCACCCGCGTGGGGCTGATGCTGCTGGCGGGGATTGCGATCAACGCGCTGGCCGGTGCGGGCCTGGGCCTGCTGAGCTTTATGGCCAGCGACGAGCAGTTGCGCAGCCTGCAGTTCTGGTTGCTGGGCAGCCTGGGCGGCGCGCGCTGGAGCGCGGTGCAGCTGGTGGCGGCGCTGTGTGTGCTGGCCCTGGCCCTGGGTTTGCCGCTGGCGCGCACGCTCAACGCGCTGGCGCTGGGCGAGTCGCAGGCGGTGCTGCTGGGCGTGCCGGTGGAGCGCATCAAACGCCGCGTGATCGTGGTCACCGCACTGGCGGTCGGTGCCGTCACGGCCACCACCGGCATCATCGGCTTCATTGGCCTGGTGGCGCCGCACATGGTGCGCCTGCTGGCCGGGCCGGACCACCGCTGGGTGCTGCCCGGATCGGCCCTGCTGGGCGCCAGCCTGGTGCTGGCGGCCGACGCGGTGGCTCGCACCGTGGCCGCCCCGGCCGAGCTGCCGCTGGGCGTGCTCACCGCGCTGGTGGGTGTGCCCTTCTTCCTGCTCCTGCTGCGGGGCGCCCACGGGAGACGACTGTGAACACACTGCCTTCTGCTGCTGCTACGCCTGCGGGCGAAGCTGCCCGCCACGGCCCCGACGCCGCCGCCGTGCTGCGCGCGCTGCAACGGCACACCGAGCGACAGGCCGAGGTGGCCGACGTCCTGCGCCGCCAGCGCTGCGACCTGCTGCACTGGCAGGACCAGCTGCTGCGCCAGAGCGCCCGTCTGCTGGTCTTGCGTGCGCGCATCGACTGGGGGTTTTTTCCGGGACTGCCGGCACGGCCGCTGGCCGACCCGGTCGAAGCAGCGCCCTGGGCCAGTCGCCTGTTCCCGCAGGCTCACCAGGTGATCTGCCGCACGGGTTGCGAACAGGACGCCGACCACTGGCGCGAAGGTGAACAGTGCCGCCGCACCGGCCAGGTCTGTGACCGCACCGGGGGCGAGGGGTCGGCATGAACGCCCGTCTGCGCGATCCCGAATGGCGCGAAGCTTGGTCCCACAGCGGTCCCGGCGAGCAGCCGCCCTGGCTCGACGCCGAGGCCGAACCTGAGCCCGAGCAGCGGCCCGCGCCGGATCGCCCGGCCGCTGGCGCGCCGTCGTTGCGCGCCGAAGGCACCGGGGTGTGCATCGGCAGCAGCCGTCTGCTCGACTCGGTGAGCCTGACCCTGCGACCCGGCGAGGTGGGTGCCGTGCTCGGTCCCAACGGGGCGGGCAAGTCCACCCTGCTGTCGGTGCTGGCCGGTTTGCTCAGGCCCGGCGAAGGGCAGGTCTGGCTGGGCGAACGGTCGCTGGCCGGCATCGCCCCCGACGTCCTGGCGCTGGAGCGCGCCGTGCTGCCGCAGGACAGCGGCGTGGCCTTCGACTTCACCGTGCAGGATGTGGTGGAACTGGGCCGTTACCCGCACCGCCTCAAGCCCACACGGGACGAAGCCGGCATCGTGCGCGCGGCGATGGCGCTGACCGACGTCAGCCACCTGGCCGGGCGCGACATCAACAGCCTCAGCGGCGGCGAACGAGCGCGGGCGCAACTGGCGCGCGTGCTGGCCCAGATCTGGCACTCCTTGCCCGACGGGCGGCCACGCTGGCTGCTGCTGGACGAGCCCACCGCCGCGCTGGACCTGCGCCACCAGCACGAAACCCTGGCCACCGTGCGCCGCTGGGCGCGCGAACAGGGCGTGGGCGTGCTGGCGGTGCTGCACGACCTCAACCTCGCGCTGCGCTACGCCGACCGTGTGTGGGTGCTGGACCAGGGCCGGCTGGCCGCCACCGGACCACCGGCCCGCGTGCTCACGCCCGCGCTGCTGCAGCAGGTCTGGCAGGTACAGGCCCGTGCCGTGCACGACGCCGATGCCTGCCCGCAGCTGCTGGTGGGTGGCCCGCTCGGCGCATCCAACACCGGAGTCCCGCGTGAACCGTCCTGCATTCCCTGCCCGGCGTGATGCGCCGCCAGAGCTGGTGATGGAACATGGCGTGCTCATGCGCCAGATCGGAGGCCTGCAACGCCGCAGCAGCGAACTGCTGCAAGCGGCCGCCCAACGCGAGGCCGCCCTGTTGGCCGAGAACCTTCGCCTGCGGGCCGAGCTGGTGCTGTTGCGCACCAGCGTGTTCTGGGGCCTGGGGGCTGCCACGGTGACGCGACCCCCGGCCGCAGAGCGTGTGATCACCCCTTCGGACTACGCCCACGGCGCGCCCGAGGCCCAGACCGTGATCTGCCAGACCGGCTGTGTCGGCCATGCCCATCCCTGGCTGGCCGACGACGGCCAGTGTCGGCGCAGCGGGCAGGTGTGTGAGCGACTTGACCTGGGTGAGTCGCGCTGACGGTGCAGTGGCGCGGGTTCCGCCCGGCAGGACCACCCAGTGGTTGTCGATCTGCTTCGTCCGCGCGCTGGCGATACAGCTCAATCCCCATCGACCCGAAAACCCGTCGGGTCGTCATGACCCCGGACGTCCACTTTTGATGGCCATGTCCGCAGGGGGCAGGTCAACGACTCGCGGCCCCCTCGCTCGAAGCAAGCGCGGCGTTCTTCATGCCCGTGAACCCCGAGTTGCCTCAAACTCTCCCGACGAGCGAGCCAGCGCCTTGAAAAGGCCGAGTGTTCAGCGGCTCGCCTCACGCACCAGCGGGATCCACACCTTTCGCTCCTCGGCATAGAAAGCATCGACATCGGCGGGCTTCATGGGCGGCCCGAACTCCGAGCCGAAACCTTCCAGTCGCTGGCGGATTTCGGGCACCTGCAACACCTCGGCCACCACCTGGTTGAAGCGATCCACCGCCGGCTGGGGCAGGCTGCGCGGCGCGGCAAACGAGTTCCAGGTGTAGCCGGTGAAGTTGGGGTAGCCGAGTTCCGCCACGGTGGGGACGTCGGGCAGGGCCGACAGGCGCTGTCGGCCGGTGACCGCCAGGGGCTTGAGCGCCTGCGACTGGACCTGGGGAATGGCCGTCACGGCCACGTCGAACTGGTGCGACAGGCGCCCGGCCTGCAAATCGCGGAGGCCTTCGGAACCGGCCCGGTAGGGCACATGGCGAAGTTCGGCGCCCACGGTGCGGGCCCAGAGCATGCCGGTGATGTGGGTGGTGGTGCCGGTCGGGCCCGATCCGTAGGCCAGCTGGCCGGGGCGCGCCTTGAGCGTGTCGACGTAGGCCTTCATGGTGTTGGCCGGGTCGTCCTTGTTGACCAGCAGCACCAGGGGCACCTTGTTGATCATGGCCACGCCGCGCAACATGCCTTCGAGGTCGAAGGGCATGGGGTT
>JALOSH010000377.1 GCA_025458545.1 Hydrogenophaga sp. | reverse complement strand
GTGATCCGCTGGGAGCGCTCGATCACTTCCTCGGCGCCGCGCTCGCCGTAGGGCGCGTAGGCGCTGTCGGCCACGTAGACGAAGCGTGCATCCGGGATTTCGGCCAGCAGGGCGCGCAGCACGCTCAGGCCGCCCACCCCGCTGTCAAACACCCCGATCGTGTGGCCGCCTGAGGTCAAGCAGCGCCCACCGGGATGCCCTTGAATTACCACGTCGAATTCGTAGATGGCTTCCATGCCCAGGTCGGCGAAACCCACCACCTTGGCGGTCTTGATGGCCTTGGAGACCAGGTAGGCGGCGCCGCCCACGGCCATGAGGTACGCGCTCTTGTGCTTCTTGATGGCTTCGATGGCGACCGGGCCACGCTCGGCCTTGCCCACCATGGCGATCAGGCCGGTTTGCGAGAGCATCATCTCGGTGAAGCCGTCCATGCGGGTGGCGGTGGTCGGCCCGGCCGGGCCGACGGCCTCGCCCTTGACCGGGTCCACCGGGCCGACGTAGTAGATGACGCGGTTGGTGAAGTCCACCGGCAGCGGCTCGCCCTTGGCCAGCATGTCCTGGATGCGTTTGTGCGCGGCGTCGCGGCCGGTGAGCATCTTGCCGTTGAGCAGCAGGGTGTCGCCCGGCTTCCAGCTCGCCACTTCGGCGGCGGTGAGGGTGTTGAGGTCCACCTTCTTGCTTTTCACGTAGTCAGGCGTCCAGGCCACGTTGGGCCAGAGGTCCAGGCTGGGCGGGTCGAGGTAGACCGCACCGCTGCCGTCGAGCACGAAGTGTGCATGGCGGGTGGCGGCGCAGTTGGGGATCATGGCCACGGGCTTGCTGGCCGCGTGCGTGGGGTACATCTTGATCTTGATGTCGAGCACGGTGGTCAGGCCGCCCAGGCCCTGCGCGCCGATGCCCAGTGCGTTGACCTTCTCGTACAGTTCCAGGCGCATCTCTTCGAGCTGGCTGAGCTTTTCGCCTTTCGATGCCTTGGCTTGCAGCTCGTACATGTCGATGTCGTCCATCAGGCTTTCCTTGGCCATCAGCACGGCCTTTTCGGCGGTGCCGCCGATGCCAATGCCCAGCATGCCGGGCGGGCACCAGCCGGCGCCCATGGTGGGCACGGTCTTGAGCACCCAGTCGACCACGTTGTCGCCCGGGTTGAGCATGACCATCTTGGATTTGTTCTCCGAGCCGCCGCCCTTGGCGGCCACGGTCACTTCCACCGTGTTGCCGGGCACGATCTCGGTGAAGATCACGGCCGGCGTGTTGTCCTTGGTGTTCTTGCGGTCGAACTGCGGGTCGGCCACCACGCTGGCGCGCAGCGTGTTGTCGGGGTGGTTGTAGCCACGGCGCACGCCTTCGTTGATGGCGTCGTCCAGGCTGCCGCTGAAACCTTCCCAACGAACGTCCATGCCCACCTTCAGGAACACGTTGACAATGCCGGTGTCCTGGCAGATCGGGCGGTGGCCGGTGGCGCTCATCTTGCTGTTGGTCAGGATCTGAGCGATCGCGTCCTTGGCGGCGGCGCTCTGCTCGCGCTCGTAGGCGCGGGCCAGGTGGGCGATGTAGTCGGCCGGGTGGTAGTAGCTGATGTACTGCAGGGCGGCGGCGACGGATTCGATCAGGTCGTTCTGGCGGATGCTGGTGGTCATGGGATGGGCAATGTTGTGGACGTGGGCAACGCGTGCCGCGCTTGGCGCGGCGCACAAGCTGTGACGCTGGGTCGGTCCGACATTTTGACAGGCCCAGCCCCGTGATGGCTGACGACTTCAAGGCCCTGGCGTCTACACCGTTCCTGGCGACAGACTGTTGAGTGTGGGTCGAGGGTGTTGCCCTCCCGCCGCGCGGCATCGGCCGGATCACCCCCTGCTGTGTAAGTGGCTCGTAAGAGCCTTTGCGCACATTCATCGGGTTCATCGACCCCACAACACCTGAGGAGACAAGCATGTCTGCACCTTCGTCGAACATCCAGTCCACCCTGGTCGAAAACCGTGTTTTCGAACCCACGGAAGCCGTGCGCCGAAGCGCCCGCATTTCAGGCATGGATGCCTACAACGCACTGTGCGCCGAGGCCGAGCAGGACTTCGAAGGTTTCTGGGCCAAGCGTGCCCGCGAAACCTTGAACTGGCACAAGCCCTTCACCAAGGTGCTGGACGATTCGAACAAGCCTTTCTACAAGTGGTTCGACGACGGCGAACTGAACGCTTCGTACAACTGCCTGGACCGCCACATGGGCACGCCGGTCGAGAACAAGACCGCCATCATTTTTGAAGCCGATGGTGGCGAAGTGACCAAGGTCACCTACCGCGAACTGCTGAACAAGGTGTCGCAGTTTGCGAATGCTTTGAAGGCCCGTGGCGTGAAGAAGGGCGACCGCGTGGTCATCTACATGCCCATGACCATCGAAGGCGTGGTGGCCATGCAGGCCTGCGCACGCATCGGTGCGACCCACAGCGTGGTCTTCGGTGGCTTCTCCGCCAAGGCCTTGCAGGAGCGCATCCAGGACGCTGGCGCCGTGGCCGTGATCACCGCCAACTACCAATTGCGTGGCGGCAAGGAACTGCCGCTCAAGTCCATCGTGGACGAGGGCATTGCAATGGGTGGCTGCGAGTGCATCAAAGACGTGATCGTCTTCCAGCGCACGCCCACCGCCTGCAACATGGTGGCCGGTCGCGACAGCCTGATGCACGAAGTGATGGCCGGCCAGTCGACCGACTGCCCCGCCGAAATGGTCGGCGCCGAGCACCCGCTGTTCGTGCTCTACACCTCCGGCTCCACCGGCAAACCCAAGGGCGTGCAGCACAGCACCGGTGGCTACCTGCTGTGGGCCAATCTGACGATGAACTGGACCTTCGACCTGAAGGACAGCGACATCTTCTGGTGCACCGCCGACATCGGCTGGATCACCGGCCACAGCTACGTGGCCTACGGTCCGCTGGCCGCTGGCGCAACACAGATCGTGTTCGAAGGCGTGCCCACCTACCCGGACGCTGGCCGCTTCTGGCAGATGATCGAAAAGCACAAGTGCACCATCTTCTACACCGCGCCCACGGCCATCCGTTCGCTGATCAAGGCCGCTGAAGGCAACGAGAAGGTGCACCCGGCCCGCTCCGA
>JALOSH010000036.1 GCA_025458545.1 Hydrogenophaga sp. | reverse complement strand
CCTGCACCCTGTGCCTGAGCTGCGTCAGTGCCTGCCCGGCCAGCGCGCTGCAGGACAACGCCGAACGCCCGCAACTGCGCTTCATTGAAAAGAACTGCGTGCAGTGCGGCCTGTGCGCCACCACCTGCCCCGAGAACGCCATCACCTTGCAGCCGCGCCTGCTGCTGAGCGACGAACGCCGCCAGCCGCGCGTGCTCAACGAAGCGCAGCCCTACCAGTGCATCCGCTGCAGCAAACCCTTCGGCACGCTCAAGGGCATTGAAGTGATGCTCGCCAAACTCAGCGGCCACGCCATGTTCCAGGGCGAAGCGCTGGAACGCCTGAAAATGTGCGGCGACTGCCGTGTGGTGGACATCTACTCCAATCCTGGCGAATCCAAGATCACGGATGTGTAACCCCCCCCCTGCGCCGCTGCGCGTCTTCCCCCCAGGGGGACCACGCTTGTGGCCTGGCAAAGCCAGTTCCACGGCGTGTCTCGCCTGAACCCTGGCGATCCCGTTTTTGTGGTGAAGAGCCCAACGAACCTGCACACGATATGACTGAACCGATCCCCGTCTCCTCCGCCCTCGACGAAGAAACCGCCCGCGCCGAGGTCTACGGCCTGCTGGCCGCGCTGTTCTACGCGCCGCCCAGCCCGGAACTGCTGTCCCAGCTGCGCGTGGCCGTGACCGAAGCACCCGCAGCCGGCGGCTTTCTGGAAGAACCCTGGCGCCAGTTCGTGGGCACCGCGCGCGAGCTGAGCGACGAGCAGATCGCCAACGAATACGACGCCCTGTTCGGCGGCATCGGCAAACCCGAGATCTACCTCTTCGGCTCCTGGTACCTCAGCGGATTCCTCAACGAAAAGCCGCTCGCCGCCCTGCGCGGCGACCTCGCCGCCCTGGGCCTGGCGCGCGATGAAACCATGAGCGAAACCGAAGACCACTTCGCCTGCGTCTGTGAAGTCATGCGCTACCTGATCGCGGGCGACGACGTGGCCATCGCCAACCTGACCCAGCAACAGAAGTTCTTCAGCACCCACGTGCAGAGCTGGGCGCCCACCTTGTGCGAAGCCATCACCGCCCACCACAAGGCCCGTTTCTACGCCGCGCTGGCGGCGTTCACGGCGGCCTTCCTCAGCGTGGAGACGCAGGGTTTTGACCTGATGGCCTGAACCGGCCTGGCGCGCGTTGTGCCTCGACTGCTTGAACTTTGAGGGGACAGAACCCTCTCTCTTGGTGGTTGTTCGTCACCACGACCTTGAAAGGCTCCCTTGGAAATCACCTTGCTCTGGGTTCTGTCTGCGGTCCTGATCGTGTTGGGCCTGGCGGGTACGGTGCTGCCGCTGTTGCCGGGCACCCTGCTGGTGTGGGGCGGCGTTGTGCTGGGCGCCTGGATCGACGATTTCACGCGGGTGGGCACCACCACGGTGGTGGTGGTCACCGTGCTGGCCCTGCTGGCCTGGGGGCTGGACTATGTGGCGGGACTCATGGGCGCCCAGAAAGTCGGCGCCAGCAAACAGGCCTTGCTGGGTGCGGCCGTGGGTACGGTGGTGGGCTTGTTCATGGGCCTGGTGGGTGTGCTGTTCATGCCCCTGGTGGGGGCCGCCGTGGGCGAGTACCTCGCGCGCAAAGACCAGAGCCGAGCCGTCAAGGTTGGGGTGGCCACCTGGGTCGGGATCATGGTCGGGCTGATCGCCAAGGTGGTGCTGGCCTTCATCATGGTCGGTGTCTTTGTCGCGGCCTTGCTGATCTGAGCCTGCTCGCTGGCGCACCAGCGATCGCCTAGAGCTTGACGGTCTGATCCTGCCTGGCCCCATCAGACCAGCTCGGTCGGACGCTCGGGCTGCACCGTGGTCACCGCTCTGCACACAAACGCCCGTTGATCGTGCGCGAAGTCCCATCGTTCGATGTGGCAATCGCGCGCCGCATGGCCGGGCGGTGCCGGCGATGGGGTGGCGGGCGACGTGTCTGCCGGGGTCTCTTGCCAGCGCAGGATGTTCACCGAGTTGGGCACGCCCGGACGGGTGCGCGACGAGACGGCGGTACCGGCCTGCACCACCCAGAGGCGCCGCGCCCAGCCGTGCAGCGCCAGCGTGTAGGGCAGGTGGATGTGGCCGCCCATCAACAGGTCGGCCCCGGCCGCCGCCCACATGCGTTGGGCCTCGGTGTGGCCGTGCAACAGGTTGGGCCGGTCGCGGGCTTCGGTCACGGCCAGCGGCTGGTGCACCACCACCACGCGCAACTGGTCCGGGCTGGCCGCGCTCAGCCGCCGGGCCACCCGGTCGATCTGCGCCGCGGACAGCTCGCCGTCCTTGTGGCGCCAGGGGCGTGTGGTGTTCACGCCGATCACGAGCCAGTTTGCCGAGTCGTGCACCGGCTCCAGTTCGGTGCCGAAGGCCTTGGTGTAGCGGCTGTACGGGCGGATCAGGCGGGACCACAGGTCGAACAGCGGCACGTCGTGGTTGCCGGGGATGGGGAGCACCGGCGCCGCCAGGCGGTCCACAAAGGCCCTGGCGGCGCGAAACTGGGCCGGCCGCGCGCGCTGGGTGATGTCGCCCGAAAGCACCACCAGGTCGGGCCGCTGTTGCACGGCCAGGGCCACCAGCGCTTCGAGCACCTGCGGCTGCTCGGTGCCGAAGTGGGTGTCAGAAATTTGCAGCAGCACGCTCATGGCGCCGTTCCAGACGTGGCTGGGGGCGCCTGCAGCAAGTACAACGGCTGGTCGAGCACACGAAAGTCGATCGGCGCGCGCATGCGGGCCACCTCGCCATCAAACGCCACCACCACCTCGGGATGACCCGGGTGCAGCCTGGGCCGGACCACCATGTGCTGGAACTCGAAACTCTCCACACCGGCGGCCTCCCCCAGGCGGCCCATGGCCCCGCGCAGCATCAGCCCGACCATGGACAGCGTGCCGATCGGGCGCAGCATCAAGGCGGCCATGCTGCCATGGCCTGGCGTGCCGGCCATGGTGTCTTCCGGGTGGGCGCCGAACTGTTCCAGCTGCAGCCGGTTGTTTCCGACAAACAGCGTCAGCGTCTGCACGTCGCGGGCGGTGTTTCCCATCTCGATGTGCAGCCGCAGCCGGCGTTGTGCCCGCAGCAAGGTGGCGCAGGCCGCCACGAACGCAACCCAGCGGCTGCGGCCAAAGCGGGCTTTGTAGGTTTCGCGGTCTTGCAGCAGTTCGGGGTAGATGCCCAGGCTGGCGTTGACCAGGAACACCCGTTCGTTGATCGCGGCCACCTGCACCGGCTGGGGCTCGGCGTGGAGCAGCATTCGCACCGCGGCGGCCGGTTCGGTGGGGATGCCGTGGGTGCGGGCAAAGTAGTTGAAAGTGCCATAAGGAATCACGCCCATGGGGCAACCAGCGGCGTGCGCCGCCTGGGCCACCGCGTTCAGGCTGCCGTCGCCACCCACCGCCACCACCGCGGTGTGGTTCGCCACTGCCCGGGCGGCGGCCTGGGCGGCCACCCGCGACAGCTCGGCCGGTGTGCACATCAACAGTTCGCCACGGCGGCCATGCACCGCCAATGCCGACTCGATCACGGCCCGCTTGGCCTCGATGTCGAACGCGCCCGAGGCGGCGTTGATGACGAACAGCAGGGCCGCCCCGGTGTCGAACGGGGGCACACTGTGGGCCGCTGACGGGTCGGTGCTGGGTGCCATCAGTCGTGTCGCAGCAAGTCGCCGAACACGGTGTGCTCACCCTCCCGGCGGTCGGCGCCGGGCGCGTCGTACAGCACCAGCCAGCGCGGCTTGCTGCCGGCCATGCCAGGCGGCAGGTTGCAGATCGCTTCGGCGCGGTTGGTGCCGCGTCCGTGGGGCAGCGACACCGCTTCGGTCAGCACCGCCTCGAAACGCACCGGCTCGCGGTCGGTGTTCATGGCGGTGCGTGCGAGTGGCCATTTGAAGACCCGGATGTCGCCATTGAGCACCATGGTCGGTCCCGCCAGGATGTAGAGGTCGTCGCCCGAGAAGTGAAGATCGCGAATGCCCAGGCCGTCGAGCTGCAGAAAGTGTTTGCGGACCAGTGTGCCCTTGTCGTCCAGCGGTGCCAGGCGCAAATCGTCGGCGCGGACCTCGATCTGGATTTCCAGCAGGGCCGACCAGCCCCGCAGCACCGGGCCGCGCAGACCGAGCAGCAGCCGGTCGCCGTCGACCGCCAGGCCTTCAATGTCGAACCCGTTGTCCTTGCCCGGGATCGCCATATAGGGGCCAAAGTGGGGGTCGTCGGCCAGTGCGCGGGTGAGCAGGTTGGTCTGGGCATCGCCTTTGAGCCGCAGCGCCTTTCGGCCGTCGCTGGCTTGCCTCACCAGACAGGGTGTGCCCTCGGCGTCGGTTTCGATCGGCAGACAGGCCAGCAGCCGCCGGTTGCCGTCGAGCGCCACCTTGGACAGCCGCTTGGCGTTGTCGGCGTGGCTGCGGTCGGGCTTGATGTTCTTGCGCTTGAGTCCGTGCGAACCGACCACCCAGAGGTAACCGTCGGCCACGGCCATGCCCTCCATGTCGGCCTCTTCGTCGGCGGCCCCTGGCAGGTCCAGCAGATCGGCCAGCGGGAAGTCGCGCACCTCGCCGAAGCGCAGCGCCTCGCGGCCGACGGGATCGAGTCGGCGCAGGCGGTCGAGGCCACAGGCTTCGTCGCCGGCCACCCAGAGCCAGTCGCCGGTGAAGGCCGCGCCCGACAGGTTGGTCTGGACCAGGGAGCCCGGCGCAAATTCGAGGCGGACGGCGTTGGCGCTGCGGGTGTTGGGCATGGTGGTGGTTGTGGAAAGGGTTGCCCGGTCGGGTGCTGGCAGACCGGCTGGTTTCGAAGCGGTGGGTCCTGAGAGTGTGATTCCAAACCCCGCCATGTGTTCAGTTTTTTCCGATGGTCGCGTCCACTGCAGGCTTCTTTTTCAAGTTGGAATGTCCAGTCACAGTGCGGGTTGATGCTGCGGTTCCCCGCAGTTTTTTTCTGAAGCTCACCGTGTCCAGCACCCACCAGCCACCCGGCCCACGATCCGATACGCCCAAAAATAAGCGACGCGCCTCGGTCGAGCGCATGGCCGTCGGCTCCCTGTCATCGATGGGCAGCACCGTGGCCGACACGATTGGCACACACCCCCGCCAGCGGCTGGTCTGGCTCTCGTTGCTGGCCATGCCACTGCTGTTCCCGTTGGCCTTGCCCGGCATGGCATCGGCGGTGGGCGTGCTGTGTCTGCTGGTGGCCTGGGGCCTGTGTGCCGGTCGCTCGGTGCCCCTGCCCGGCTGGCTCGGCCGACGGGAACTGAACCACCGGGTCAAAACCTTGCTCGGCCGCGTGGTCAGCCGGGTCATGGGTCCCATCGCCCGGGTGGCGCGGCCCCGCCTGTTGTCCCTCACCCAGCCATCGGCCCGGGTGTTCAACGGCCTGATGTTGTCGGTGGCCGGTCTGTCCATGGTGGTGCCGGTGCCCATCATCAGTTTTGACAACGTGTTGCCCGCGTTGGCGATCGTGCTGATCGCATGGGGGCTGCGTCTGCGCGATGGCGTTCTGCTGCTGGCGGGCTACCTGGCCACGGGGGTGGCGGTCGCCTCCGTGGTGCTGCTCTGGTGGGGTGGGGCTCAGGTCGCCACCAACCTGCTGTCTTTTGCGGGCCTCGCCGTCGGACAGTGACCGCCCCCGGGCCTCCGCTGGCCCGCTCAGGGGGCTGTGCTCACCGGGCCCCCCGGCCGCCCATCCCGCGTGTTCACCGCCTGCGGCGCCTTCGGTTCTGTCAGCAGCCGCACACTGAACACCGCCCCAGGCTCTCCATCTGACCGGTTGTCCGCGCGGATACCGCCGCCGTAGCGCTCCACCAGCCCGAGCGTGATCCACAGGCCCAGGCCGTTGCCGTCGTTCTTGGTGGTGAAGAAGGGGCGGAACAAGCGCTCGGCCACCTCGGGCGCCAGACCCGGGCCAGAGTCCTGAACCTGAAGCACCGCGCCGCATTCGTCGGACGTGTCCCGTGTGGCCAGGCGCAAGGTTCCGCCCTGCGGCATGGCCTGGATGGCGTTGATCAGCAGGTTGATGATGACCTGTTGCAACTCCTGGCGGTTGAAGCCCACGCGCTGGGTCGCCTTCAGTTCCAGCACCACCTCGATACGGGTCTGCACCAGCAGGTGGGCCACCAGCACCAGACAGTCGTGCACCGTCTGGTTGAGGTCCAGTGTTTCCACATAGCCCGCGTATTCGGTCGGTCGGGCGTATTGCAGCAGCTGGGTGACGATCAGGCGCATGCGCTCGACCTGTTCGTCCAGCAGTTTCAGTTCGGCCTTCACCGGCACGGCCTGGCTGCCCAGCGTGTCGCGCATCAGGTCGAGGTTGCCTTGCATCACCGCGATCGGGTTGTTGATCTCGTGCGCGATGCTGGCGGTGAGCTGGCCAATGGCGGCGAGCTTTTCGCTTTTCACCAGCTGCTGCTGCGCCAGCTGCAGCGAGGCGTTGCTGGCCTCCAGCTCGCGCGTGCGTTCCGCCACCTTGTGGTCCAGCTCCTCGCCCCAGCGGCGCAGCGCGGTGGTCTTGTCGTCGATCACGTCGAGCAACTGATCCAGGTGACCGGCCAAGGCACCGAGTTCGTCGCGCGCGGGCAGCGGACCCACGCGCGCGGCGCTGTCGCCGTCCTCCACGCGCTGCATGGTGCCGTTCATCTGTTCCACCGGACGGAAAATGCTGCGCGCCCAGCGCACCGAGAACCAGGCCGACACCGCCATCACCGTGAGAAAGATCAGGCCCATGATGGCCAGCATCGCGTGCCGCACCCAGCGGAACGGCGATTCGAGAAAGCCCACGTACAGCATGCCGACGCGCTGGCCCTGTGCGTCCAGCAGCGGTTCATAGGCCGAGACGTACCAGTCGTTGACCACAAAGGCACGGTCCAGCCAGGTCTGGCCCTGGGTCAGTACCCGCTCGCGCACCGTGTTCGAGACTCGCGTGCCGATGGCGCGCTGGTCCTGGAACAGGCGCACGTTGGTGGTGATGCGCACGTCGTCGAGGAACAGCGTGGCGGTGCCGAAGCTGCCGAAGGGCAGGGCGCCGTCGGGGTAGACGATGCGGTTGATGTGGTCGATGAAGTCCAGGTTCTGGTTCAGCAGCAGGCCGCCCACCAGCAAGCCCTGGAGCCGACCGGTGGCGTCTTGCACCGGTTGCAGGGCCAGCAGCACCAGGGCGCGGTCCTCCACGTTGCGGCCGTCGGGTGCGGCGTTGCGCGTGGCCACGAGCGGGATGTCCACGCGCGGCAGCAACTGGGGCGCCAGGGTGGCCAGTTCAGCGCGTGAAAGGCGCACGATTTTGGCGGAGCGGGCCGGTGTGCTGGCGGCCAGCTGCAGCAGCGGCTTCACGCTGGCGGGCAGGCTCGCTTGTGGATCGTCGTCGCGGACCAGCAGCAGAAAGTCCAGCCCGAGTTCTTCCCGGTCGGCGGCGAGCCGCGCCGAGAGGTCGCCGCCGGCCATGGCTTGCAGCAGCCGTTGCGAACGGGCCACCCCGCGGGTGCCGCTGCCGACCTCGGCCAGGGTCTGCTCGAAGTGGCCGCGGGCCACGGCCAGGTCGCTGCGCACCTTGGTGATCAGCAGCCGGTCGTAGGTCACGCTGCTCCAGATGGCGATCGCCAGCACCAGCAGCGGGAACACCACCAGCAGCGGCAGCAGCGCCATGGCCAGCAGCTTGTTGCGCACCGAGGTGGCCAGCCAGCGGGGCGTGTGGCGGATCATGCGATGCCCATACCGGCGCGAAGGGTTCCAACCAGGAACCCGGCGGAACCGGCTTTGCCGGGCCGCATCGGGTTGCCCCCTTGAGGGGGTCGCGCGCAGCGCGGCGGGGGTGTCTTCACAAGTGGTTCCACTCGGCCACCCTGCGCTCGAGCGTCCGGCGCGACACACCCAGCAGTTCGGCGGCGCGGGTCTTGTCGCCCTGCACCGAATCGAGCACGCTGAGGATGTGCCGCTTTTCCATGGTCGCGAGGTCCTGGCTGGCTGCGCTCGCTGCCCGCGGCTGATCGCCGGGGTACAGGGCCGAAACGTTGAGTGCGCCCAGGATCAGCGAGCGCTCGATCAGGTTGCGCAATTCGCGCACATTGCCGGGCCAGTCGTACTGGGCCAGGTAGTCCATTTCCTGGAGGCTGATGTGCAGCGGCGTGGCGCCCAGCGCGGGCGCGAGCTGTTCCATGAAGTGTTGCACCAGGGCCGGGATGTCGGCCTTGTGTTCGCGCAGCGGTGGCAGGCCCAGTTCGACCACCTGGAGGCGGAAGTACAGGTCTTTGCGGAAGCGGCCAGCGGCCACTTCGTCGGCCAGTCGGCGGTTGCTCGCGGCCATGATGCGCAGGTTCAGCGGCACCAGCTGTTCGCTGCCGACCGGGCGGATCTTCAGGTCCTCGATGGCGCGCAGCAGCGCGGCCTGGATCGGCAGCGGCAACTCGGCCACCTCGTCGAGGAACAGCGTCCCGCCCTGCGCGTAGTGGAACAGGCCTTCGCGCGCCCGTGTGGCGCCGGTGAATGCGCCGCGCGCGTGGCCGAACAGTTCGCTCTCGATCAGCTCGGGCGACACCGCCGCACAGTTGACCGGCACAAACGGACCCTGGCTGCGCAGGCTCAGGGCATGCAGTTCGCGCGCCACCAGCTCCTTGCCGGTGCCCGACTCGCCTTGCAGCAGCACCGTGCTGTCGACCGCGGCCACGCGCTCGACCGAGGCGCGCAGTGCCGCGATCGCCGCCGACTCGCCGACCAGAGCGGCGCGGTGGCGGCGTGTGCTAGCCACCGCGCGGCGCAACACGAAGTTCTCGCGCCGCAACCGGGCACGTTCGTGGCACTGTTTCACGGCATTCAGGATCTGCGGCACCCGGAACGGCTTCAAGATGAAGTCCGACGCGCCCGCCCGCAAGGCTTCGATGGCGGTTTCCAGATCGGCGAAGGCGGTGATGAGGATGACTTCGCCAGCGAAACCCTGCTCGCGCAGCTCCTTGAGCCAGGCCACGCCGTTCTGGCCGGGCAGCGAAATGTCCAGGATGACCAGGTCCACATGGTGGCCGCGCAGCCATTCGGCGCCTTCTTCGGCGCTGCCTGCGCTCATCACAAAATGGCAGCGCGCCGCCAGCGTCTTGACCAAAAAGTTGAGCATGCCTTGCTCGTCGTCCACCACCAGGATCGACCAGTCGGGCCAGCCTTCGAGGCTTTTGTCGGGGGAGGTGTTGAAAAGAGGGGTTTCCACCCGGCGCGATTCTACGGATGAAGCCGACCAATTCACTCGGTTATTCGCGCGAAACCCACGCCAGTCGGTGCGCGCCGTCTCCTGGCCTGGCGCGACAAATTGTCGCAACGACGCCGACAAGCTGACGTGGTCGGGGGCGATACAGCGGGCGCGCGCTGCGTGACCGAAAGGTAAACAGGCGCATCGGCCGGTCAACCCACAGTCGGTCTATGTGGCACGGTTCTGGCTAGGCGGCGCGCCGCCAACCACCCGGCGGCGGTGCGTGGCGCGCTCACGGCGGGCGGCCCATCGAGCCAATGGGCTCGGCAAGGGTGTCCACGCTTGTCAACAATGGCGCAGCAGCGCTAGATTCAACGTATGAAATTCACCCGCAAGACAGATCTGTGGGGATTGCCGAACACCTTCAACCAGGAGACATGCACATGAGCAAGCCCCCCCGCGAGGAATCCTCTTCCCTGCGCCGACGCAGCCTTTTTGCGGGTGCTGGCGTGGTTGGCGTTGCCGCCGCGGCCACCGCCTTGTTGCCGTCGGTGCGGCCAGAGGCGCCCACCGCCCAGGAGCCCAAGCCCGCCCCGGCGCGCGGCGGCGGTTACAGCCTGAGCGACCACGTCAAGCACTACTACAAGACCACCCGGATCTGAAACCGAGGAGCCCCACGATGATGCTCACCAAAAAGTCTCCAGGCGGCGCCGCCACCGGCCGTGGCCACGCCTTTGTCAACAGCCTGCAGCGAGGACTCGCGGCGGCCTTGCCGACCATGGACCGCAGGTCCTTCCTTCGGCGCTCTGGTCTGGGCGTGGGCGTCGGTCTGGCTGCCACACAGCTCACGCTGGTGAAAAAAGCCGAGGCAGCGGCCGGTGGCTCCATCGACGGCACCGGCAAGATCGAAGTCAAGCGCACCGTTTGCACCCACTGCTCGGTCGGCTGCGCCACCGACGCCATCGTCGAGAACGGTGTCTGGGTGCGCCAGGAACCGGTGTTTGACTCGCCGATCAACCTGGGTGCCCATTGCGCCAAGGGCGCCGCGCTGCGTGAGCACGGCCACGGCGAATACCGTCTTCGCTACCCCATGAAGCTGGTCAACGGCAAGTACCAGCGCATCAGCTGGGACACCGCGCTGGACGAAATCACCGCCAAGATGAAGGCGTTGAAAGAAGCCAGCGGTCCCGATTCGGTGTACTTCGTGGGTTCATCCAAGCACAACAACGAGCAGGCCTACCTGCTGCGCAAGTTCGTGAGCTTCTGGGGCACCAACAACTGCGATCACCAGGCGCGCATCTGCCACTCCACCACGGTGGCTGGCGTGGCGAACACCTGGGGCTACGGTGCGATGACCAACTCGTACAACGACATGCAGAACAGCAAGTGCGCGATGTACATCGGCTCCAATGCCGCTGAAGCGCACCCGGTGTCGATGCTGCACATGCTGCACGCCAAAGAAAACGGCTGCAAGATGATCGTGGTCGACCCGCGCTTCACCCGCACCGCCGCCAAGGCCGACGAGTTTGTGCGCATCCGCTCGGGTACCGACATCCCGTTCCTGTTCGGCATGCTGTACCACATCTTCAAGAACGGCTGGGAAGACAAGAACTACATCAACGACCGCGTCTTCGGCATGGAGAAAGTGCGTGAAGAGGTGATGGCCAAGTGGACGCCG
>JALOSH010000376.1 GCA_025458545.1 Hydrogenophaga sp. | reverse complement strand
GACGGCCGACATCGAAGAGCAGCACCAGGGCGGCGTGATGCAGGCGCTGGGCGAGCGCAAGGGCGAGCTGGCCAACATGGAGCCGGACGGCCGTGGCCGTGTGCGCCTGGAGTACCGCATCCCGGCGCGGGGCCTGATCGGTTTCACCAACGAATTCCTGAACCTGACCCGCGGTTCCGGCCTGATCTCCAACATCTTCGACAGCTACGAGCCGCACAAGGGCGAGATCGCCAGCCGCAAGAACGGCGTGCTGATCTCCATGGACGACGGTGAAATCTTCACCTACGCTTTGGGCAAGCTGGACGACCGTGGCCGCATGTTCGTGAAGGCCGGTGACCCGGTGTACGAAGGCATGATCGTCGGCATCCACAGCCGCGACAACGACCTGGTGGTCAACGCCACCCGCACCAAGCAGCTGACCAACTTCCGCGTTTCCGGCAAGGAAGACGCGATCAAGATCACGCCGCCGATCGACCTGAACCTGGAATACGGTGTCGAATTCATCGAAGACGACGAGCTGGTCGAGATCACGCCCAAATCCGTCCGCCTGCGCAAGCGCTTCCTGAAGGAAAGCGACCGCAAGCGCAACCGGGTTTGTCATTCCAGCGTCCATGCCCTTTCGCGCCCTCAGCCGCCTGAGCCACACCCAGGCGGTGTTCCTGATGATCGCGGTGACCCTCATGTGGTCGATCGCCGGGGTGGTGTCGCGCCAGCTCGAATCGGCCGCCCGGTTTGAGGTGACTTTCTGGCGCAGCGCCTTCACCGCGCTGTCGCTGCTGGTCATCCTGCCGATGTGGCGCGCGGCCGACCGGGCTTCGGGCGTGCAACCCACCGTGACCGGCGAACCTTTTCTGAAGCGCCACTGGGGCGCATTGCCGGCGTCTCCCGCCTTCTGGGTCTCGGGTGTCTGCTGGAGCGTGATGTTCACCGCGTTCATGCTGGCGCTGAGCTTCACCAGCGTGGCCAACGTGCTGGTCATCATGTCGGTGGGCCCGCTGTTCACCGCCTTGCTGGCGCGCTTCGTGATCGGCCAGCAACTGCCCGCCAGGACCTGGGCCGCCATCGTCGCCGCCGGCGCGGGCATCACCTACATGTACGGCAGCCAGATGCTGCAGGCCTTCAGCGACACCGGTGCGACCGCATCGGGCCTGCTGATCGGCTCGCTCGCGTCACTGTGTGTGCCGGTCGCGGGCGCCATCAACTGGACCGTGGTGCAGCGCAGCCAGTCGCATGGCGAGAACATCGACCTGGTGCCCTCGGTGCTGCTCGGTGCGCTGCTCTCAACCTTGTTCACGCTGCCGCTGGCGCTGCCTTTCGCGGCCACCGGCAGCGATCTGGCCTGGTTGGCCATGCTCGGCCTGGTGCAGCTGGCCATTCCGTGTGCGCTGGCCGTGGTCTGCGCACGTTCGCTCAAGGCGCCCGAGGTTTCGCTGCTGGCACTGCTGGAGGTGATCTTCGGCATTTTGCTGGCCTGGCTATGGGCCAACGAAACACCTGGCCACGAAGTGCTGCTGGGTGGTAGTGTGGTCATCGCCGCGCTGCTGCTCAACGAGCTTGCGGCCTGGCGCCACCGCAGTGCCCAGCCAATGTCCATACCGACCGACAAAAGCGGCGCCTCGCCGCATTGATTTCTGCAGGATCCACCGCCATGAGCCAGACGTCCCCTGAACAGCATGTGATCACCGAAGTCCGCGGCCGCGTTGGCAGCATCACCCTGAACCGGCCCAGGGCCCTCAATGCACTCACGCTGCAGATGATCCGTGACATCACCGCCGCGTTGATCGCATGGCGAGACGATGCCCACGTGCTGGCGGTGGTGGTGCGTGGCATGGGCAAAGAAGGTCCGTTCGGTGCGTTCTGCGCCGGCGGCGACATCCGCTTCTTTCACCAGGCGGCGCTGGCCGGCAACCCCGCGCTGGAAAATTTCTTCACCGAGGAATACGCCCTCAACCACCTGGTTCACACCTACCCCAAACCCTACATCGCGTTCATGGACGGCATCGTCATGGGCGGGGGCATGGGGATCAGCCAGGGCGCCAGCTTGCGCATCGTCACCGAGCGCAGCCAGCTGGCCATGCCGGAAACCGGCATTGGTCTGTTCCCGGATGTGGGTGGCGGCTACTTCCTCAGCCGCTGCCCTGGGCGCATGGGCGAATACCTGGCACTCACCGGCCAGGTGCTCGGCGCGGCCGATGCCTTGGCGGTGGGCCTGGCCGACGCGCAGATGGACAGCGGCCGCCTGGCGGGCCTGTGGGAAAGCCTGGGCCAGACGCCTTATGAGAGTGGCGAGGCGGTGCAACGCTGGTGCATGAACCACACGCAGAAGGTCCCAGCGCGTGCCAGCGCAGCCAACACCGAACTGGAACAGGTGTTTGCCCTGGAGACAGTTCAAGCCATGGTGCAGGCGCTGGAAGCCAGCAGCAGCACCTGGGCCGGCGACACGGCCGCGCTGCTGCGCAAACGGTCTCCGCTGATGCTGCACGTGGTGCTGGAGCAGGTGAGGCGTGCGCGTGGCATGGGCCTGGCCGACGAGCTGCGCATGGAGCGCGACATGGTGCGCCATTGCTTCCAGTTGCGCCCTGGCCTACAGAGCGAAACCGTCGAGGGCATCCGGGCCTTGGCGGTGGACAAGGACCACGCACCGCGCTGGAACCCGGCCCGTATCGAGGATGTGACGGCGGAACAGGTTGCCGAGTTTTTCAAGAACCCCTGGCCAGCGCACGCGCATCCCTTGCGCGAGCTGGGCCGGTGAAGGCCGCTGGTTGACAGCTCAGCGGTTGCGCGACTTCATCACCCGCTCCACCTCGCGCTTGCCTTCGCGCTCCTTGATGGTGTCGCGCTTGTCGTGCTCGGCCTTGCCTTTGGCGAGCGCCATCTCGCACTTCACCTTGCCGTTCTTCCAGTGCAGGTTCAGCGGCACCAGGGTGTAGCCCTTCTGCTCGACCTTGCCGATCAGACGTCGGATCTGCTCGCGGTGCAGCAGCAGCTTCTTGGTGCGCACCGAATCTGGATTGACGTGAGTGGACGCGGTGTTGAGCGGATTGATCTGGCAACCGATCAGAAACAGCTCCCCTTCACGGATGACGACGTAGCCGTCGGTCAGCTGCACCTTGCCTTCACGCAAGGCCTTCACTTCCCAGCCCTCCAGCACCATGCCGGCCTCGAAACGCTCTTCGATCGCGTAGTTGAACAGTGCCTTCTTGTTGTCGGCAATGCGGCTGTCGACACCCTTGGTTGGAGCGGGTTTGCTGGATTTGGTGGCCATGGGTGGTTAGGTGAGGCCGGGACTGGCCAATACAATGGCAGCGAAGATGCTGCCGAGCGGCGCGCCGGATGTGGCCTGTTGCCTCGAATGCGGGTTCGATTGTATGAAAACGATTCAGAAGTCTGTTTTGCTCTGGCACAGCGCGCACGAAATGTTCACGCTGGTGACCGATGTGCAGCATTACCCCCAGTTCCTGCCCTGGTGCGACCACAGCGAGGTGGTCGAACGCGGCGAAGCCGGCATGGTGGCCAAAGTGG
>JALOSH010000375.1 GCA_025458545.1 Hydrogenophaga sp. | reverse complement strand
GCGCGGCAGCTCGGCCGTCGGACCGATCCACTCGATCACGTTGTCCCGCACGAACAGCGATGCGTCTTGGATCTCCCGACCCTGCGCCGGGTCGGCGTGGTCGAAGGTGGCGATGCAGGTGGCGTTGTGGATCAGCAGGGAGTTCATGGGTCGATCTCGGATGAGGGGCATTCAAGGTCAGAACATCGCGGAACCGGCTTTGCTGGGCCGCTGATGTTGCCCCCTGGAGGGGGTGACGCGAAGCGGCGCGGGGGTGTTCCTATTTCAACCAGTAGCCGGGCTTTGAATAGATTTTCTTCAGGTGTTCGATGAAGAAGCGCACCTTGGCCGGCAGGTGCCGTTGCTGCGGGTACACGGCCAGGATGTCGTAGGCAGGCAAGGCAAAGCCGTCGAGCACGGTCACCAGTTCGCCGTGCTGCAGTTGCGCCTGGATTTCCCAGGTGCTGCGCCAGCCCAGGCCCATGCCCTCGCTCACCCAGCGGTGCAGCAGCTCGCCGTCGTTGCAGTCGAGGTTGCCGTCCACCCGCACCGTCACCGTCTTGCCGCCGTCCTGGAAGTACCAGCCACGCTGCTGACCCCCTTGCAGGTTGAAGGCCAGGCAGTTGTGGTGCTGCAGATCGTCCAGCGTCTGCGGCTTGCCGTGCTTGCGGAAGTAGGCCGGCGTGCCACACACCACGCGCTGGTTGGTGGCCAGCTTGATCGCCACGAAGTTCGGGTCGATCGCGCCGCCGATGCGGATGCCCATGTCGTAGCCGTCGCGCACAAGGTCCACGACACGGTCGGTCAGGTTGAAGGAGAGCTTGACCGCCGGGTTGGCCTTGAGGAACGTCGGCGCGTGGGGTGCCACGTGCAGGCGCCCGAAGGCGGCCGGGGCCGAGACGATCAGGTGGCCGCTGGCGCTGTGCTTCTGGGCCGATACGCTGGCCTCGGCCTGCGCCCATTGCGCCAGCAGGGCGCGGCACTCGTCGAGAAAGCTCGCGCCCTGTTCGGTGAGCGCCAGGCGGCGGGTGGAGCGGTGGATCAGCTGCGTGCCCAGGCGCTTCTCCAGCGCATCGATGCGCCGGCCCATCATCACCGGGGTGATGCCCGCGTGCAGCGCGGCGGCGGCCAGACTGCCGTGCTCCATCACCTGCACGAAGGCTTCGATTTCCTTGTAGCGGTCCATGGCGGCATGTTAGCGGGAAAGTGGCGATTCCATACCGGGAGTATCGAATCGAAGTACACCGGGTGGCATTCTCAAAACGGTATGAGGTCCATAGCATCGAAGCCAGTGATTCAACCCAACCGGAGACAGACATGGCCAAGATGAAAGCCGCGATGGCGGCGGTGCTCGTGATGGAGAAAGAAGGCATCACCCAGGCCTTCGGTGTGCCGGGTGCCGCCATCAACCCGCTGTACGCCCAGCTGCGCGAACGCCAGACGATTGCCCATGTGCTGGCGCGGCATGTGGAAGGCGCCTCGCACATGGCAGAGGGCTACACCCGCGCCCGGGCCGGCAACATCGGCGTGTGCATCGGCACCAGCGGTCCGGCCGGTACCGACATGATCACCGGCCTGTATTCGGCCAGCGCCGATTCGATCCCGATTCTCTGCATCACCGGCCAGGCGCCGCGCGCCCGGCTCTACAAGGAAGACTTCCAGGCGGTGGACATCGAATCCATCAGCAAGCCGGTCACCAAGTGGAGCGTGACGGTGCGCGAACCCGCGCTGGTGCCGCGCGTGTTCCAGCAAGCTTTCCACCTGATGCGCTCGGGCCGTCCCGGCCCGGTGCTGATCGACCTGCCGATCGACGTGCAGCTGGCCGAGATCGAATTCGACATCGACACCTACGAACCGCTGCCGGTCTACAAACCCGCCGCCACCCGCAAGCAGATCGAGAAGGCGCTGGACATGCTGGCCGCCGCGGAGAAGCCGCTGATCGTGGCCGGTGGCGGCATCATCAACGCCGACGCGTCCGACCTGCTGGTCGAGCTGGCCGAACTCACCGGCGTACCGGTGATCCCCACCCTGATGGCCTGGGGCGCGATCCCCGACGACCACCCGCTCATGGCCGGCATGTGCGGTCTGCAGACCAGCCACCGCTACGGCAACGCGACCATGCTGGCGAGCGATTTCGTGCTGGGCATTGGCAACCGCTGGGCCAACCGGCACACCGGCTCGGTCGAGGTCTACACCAAGGGCCGCACCTTCGTGCATGTGGACATCGAGCCGACCCAGATCGGCCGCGTGTTCAACCCGGACCTGGGCATCGTGTCGGATGCCAAGATCGCGCTGGAGCTGTTCGTGCAGGTGGCGCGCGAGCGCCAGGCTGCAGGGCGGTTGAAGGACTACGCCACCTGGGCCGCGCGCTGTGCCGAGCGCAAGAAGCTGATGCAACGCAAGACACATTTCGACAACGTGCCGATCAAGCCGCAGCGCGTGTACGAAGAGATGAACGCCGCCTTCGGCCGCGACACGGTCTACGTGTCCACCATCGGCCTGAGCCAGATCGCCGGGGCGCAGTTCCTGCACGTCTACGGCCCGCGCCAGTGGATCAACTGCGGTCAGGCCGGCCCGCTGGGCTGGACGATCCCCGCCGCGCTCGGCGTGGCTGCCGCCGACCCGACCAAAACCGTGGTCGGCCTCTCGGGCGACTACGACTTCCAGTTCCTCGTCGAAGAGCTGGCGGTGGGCGCACAGTTCCGCATTCCTTATGTGCAGGTGCTGGTCAACAACAGCTACCTTGGGCTGATCCGGCAGGCACAGCGCGGCTTCGAGATGGACTACTGCGTGCAACTCGCGTTCGAGAACCAGAACGTGGACGACCCCACGCTCAAGGGCTACGGCGTGGATCACCAGGCCGTGGTTGGGGCCTGGGTTGCAAGGCGCTTCGGGTGACCGATCCGGCGAAGATTCAGGATGCATTGCGCCAGGCGCAGGCGATGGCGCGCCAGTACAGTGTGCCGGTCGTGGTCGAGGTCATCCTGGAGAAGGTGACCAACATCGCGATGGGCACCGAGATCAACGCGATCAACGAATTTGAAGACATCGAATGCCTCCACCCCGAGGGCCGAGAAGGCCTTATCGCAGCAGGATTGTTGGAATGAACTGAAAGAAAAAGAACATGCTCCGCTTCGCCGCCAACCTCACCATGCTCTGGAACGAGCTGCCTTTTCTGGACCGTTTTGAAGCTGCATCCAAAGCGGGTTTCAAGGCGGTGGAGTTCCTATTCCCTTACGACTTCCCGGCCGAGACCATCGCGCAGTTGCTCAAGCAACACCGGCTTGAATTGGTGCTGCACAACCTGCCGCCCGGTGACTGGGCGGCGGGTGAGCGCGGCATCGCCTGCATTCCCGGCCGCGAGGGCGAGTTCCGCGCGGGGGTGGCGAAGGCCGCTGCCTACGCGCCGGTGATCGGTGTGCAGCGCTGGCATTGCATGGCCGGGCTCATGCCGGCGGGTGTGAGCGAGGCGCAGGCGCGTACCACCTGGGTGGGCAACGTGCGCTTTGCAGCGGCCGAGGCGAAGAAGCTGGGCCTGCCGCTGCTGATCGAGCCCATCAACACCTTCGACATGCCGGGCTACTTCGTCAACCGCCCGCGCCAGGCGATCGCGCTGATGGACGAAGTCATGGCCGATGGAAAGAGCGACAACGTATTCCTGCAATACGACATCTACCACGCGCAGCGCATGGAAGGCGAGCTGTGCAACACCATCAAAGACCTG
>JALOSH010000374.1 GCA_025458545.1 Hydrogenophaga sp. | reverse complement strand
GGTTCCCGCCCCCGGAGCCACGGCCACTCGGCGTGTCAGCCGAAAGGGCGCACGCCGAACAGCCAGGCATGGGCCCAGAAAGCGAACACCAGGTACAGCGCGAGGCCGCCCACGATGGCGATCACATCGTTGAGGCCACTGGCGGGCAGCGCGGGCACGCTGCGGGCGAGCCCGGCGGCTGCGCGGCGCTTGACCGAGATGCGGTCGACCACCGCCCAGGCCAGGAAACCGCCGAAGAGCAGCAGGTCGGCCAGGGTGCCACCGGTGGCCGACTGCCCGAGCAGGTGCGCCAGCGCCCACAGCTTGACCGCCAGCAGCATCGGGTGTTTGGTGGTGGTCTTGATGCGCCCGGGCAGGTAGGCGGCGATGAGCAGCACAAACACCGGCAGCAGCAACAGCGCAGCCAGATGGCGCATGCCGCCCGGCATGGCGTAGATCGGCACCGGTGCCTGGCGCGCGAGCCCGTAGCCCCAGACGATCAGCACCAGCCCGAGCAAAGAGGCGAGCGAATAGAGACCCTTGTAAGGGCCTTCGCCGAGGCGGGCACTCAGGCGGTCGCGCCCGCTGGGCGACACGATGGCGATGCTGTGCACGCCGAGAAACAGCACCAGACCCAGAATCAGCCACGTCATGTCAGCGTCCCCGCTTGAAGCCCGGCGGGCTCCTCATGGGGCTGCACTGTAGCGCGGCGTGGCCGAGCGCGCCGCTGCGCGGGGCATCGCCGGGCGGCCCCGCCCAGTGGTTCCAGGTTTCAGCGCGCCATCAGCACGGCACACCGGCGCGCGCCAGCAGCCAGGCCGGGGCGTCTTGCAGGCAGACCGGGCGCAAGAAGCGGTCGATTGCGGCGTCGCCGACGGAGGTGGTCATGGGCGCGGTGGACGCGGGCCACGGGCCGCCGTGCTGCTGGGCTGCCGTCACCGCCACGCCGGTGGGCACGCCAGCGAACAGCACGCGCCCGGCGATGGCCGTGGCGGATCGCACCAGCGCGCGGTTGTCGGCGCTGTCCTCGTCGGCGCCCCAGACCGTCACCGTGAGGCTGCCGCCCACGGCGGCCAGCACCTCCAGCACCTCGGCGCGGCTACCGGCCCGCACCAGCAGACTCACCGGGCCGAACACCTCTTCGCGCAGCGCCGCGCGTTCGATGAAGCGCTTCGCGCTCACCTGCAGGAGCTGCGGCCCGGGGGCGGGTGGCGTGCCCGGCTGCTGGAGGATGGACAGGGCACCGCTGTCCATCATCTGCCTCACGCCCGCGTCGAACGCGAGCCTCATGCCGGCGCTGAGCATGGGATGGGGCTTCTGCGTGGAGAGCGCGCGGGTGAGCTGTTCGACAAAGGCATCGGTCTCGGGGCCGTCGATCAGCACGATCACACCCGGGTTGGTGCAGAACTGGCCACAACCGAGCGCGATGGAACCCGCCAGCGAAGTGGCCAGCTCGGCGCCGCGCGCGGCCAGCGCAGCGGGCAGCGCGACCACCGGGTTGATGGAGCCCAGCTCGCCGTAGAACGGAATGGGCCGGGGCCGGGCGCTGGCCTCGGTCTGCAGCGCCGCGCCACCGCGGGTGGAGCCAGTGAAGGCGCCGGCGGCGATCAGCGGATGGCGGATCAGCCCCAAGCCCACCTCGGGTTCGGCGCCTTGCACCAGCCCGATCAGACCCGCGGGCAGGCCTTGGGCTTTGAGCACGCGCTGGACGATGGTGAAAACCTGTTGCGACAGGCCGGGATGGCCCGGATGCGCCTTGACCACCACCGGGCAACCGGCGGCCAGGGCCGAGGCGGTGTCGCCACCGAGCACCGAAAAAGCAAACGGAAAGTTGCTGGCCGCGAACATGCCCACCGGCCCCAGCGGCACCCGCTGGCGCTGCATGGCCGGGTGGCCCACCGGCGGCGCACCGGCCACGGCCGGGTCGTCCAGACACTCAAACGGCACACCGCGTTCAGCCAGATCGGCGAACCGGCGCAACTGGAAAGCGGTGCGGTCGAGTTCGCCGCTCAGGCGCACTTTGCCCAGCGCGGTTTCCAGATCGGCCCAGGCCACGAGTTTTTCGCGGTCGGCTTCGAGCGCAGCGGCCAGGGCGCGCAGCAGCGCCGCGCGCGCTTCGCCGCCGCTGCAGCTCCAGCTGTCAAAGGCCTGGTGGGCGGCGTGCACCGCCGCGTCGATGTCGTCGGGTTCTGAAGCGCTCATGGGCTGGCCGTGGGGCTGGCCGGTGCGGGCGTTGATGGACTGCAGGGTGCTCATGGGCGCATTGTGCGGGCGCGACCCATCGACACACCATGCAAAAAGTCGCACCCGCGCGCTGCGCGTTGCGCCGGGGGCGGGTGGTCAGGCCAGCAAGGCCGCCAGACCGCCTTCAGGTTCGAAACGCTGGTTGCGGTGTGTCAGCCGCGTGGGACCGGGCCAGACCCGTGCGGCGACGCGGTGGCGCGGATCGCCGGGGTAGCAGATCACGCGGCAACCGTCTTCGTCGAAGGGTTCGGGTTCGATCAGGATGGGCGTCCTGCTGCGGGCCAGCGTCAGCGCCTCTTGCACGGTGCGCAGGCGGTGCAGTTCGCTCAGGCTCATGATCTGTGGCGGCGCGAGATCGATCTCGCCGTCCCAGTAGCGGCGCAGCCCTTCGCGGGGCGACAGCCAGACCGCCTCGGTGGCTTCGTGGTTGTCGTGCACCGCGAGCTGCCCGGCGGGCGCGGGCGCCACGAAGAAGCGGGTGTCGAAGCGCTTGTTGGTCACCGAGGGCTGGCGCGGCGTGATCCAGCGCGACCAGGGCCACAGGCTGGCCGGGTCCAGCCGCAGGCCACATTCTTCGAAAGTCTCGCGCACCGCTGCCCTGTAGAGGGCGGCGGCGGTGGCCTGGTCCAGATCGGGCTCGGCCAGGGCGGCGCGCCGTTGCTCGGCAGGCAAGGGGTCAGGCAGTGCGGCGTGGTCGCACGGGTCCAGCTTGCCGCCCGGGAACACGT
>JALOSH010000373.1 GCA_025458545.1 Hydrogenophaga sp. | reverse complement strand
AGCGCCTTGTGTTCCAGCAGGTTGACGGTGTCTTGCAGCGTGGCCTCTCGCGCGCGAATGGTGTGGATGTCGTGCCACCGGATGACCACACCGATGATGTCATCGGCATCGTTCCTGGCGGGCAGATAGGTCACCTTCATCCAGCGTGGCCCGATGACGGGAAAGTCCACGAGCGACTCGTGGTTCACTTCATGGCCCTGCAGAGCTTTGTCAACGTGAGGCTGGACGGCTGCCTGGTTGGCGTCCCGCCCGATCAGGTCCACCAGGGAGCGACCCACGATGTCCTCGGGCTTTTTGTTCCAGTGGTCGAGGTAACACTGGTTGACGTATCGGTACACCAGGTCGGGACCCACGAAGGCCTTCAGGTCCAGGCTGGCCAGTGCCACAGAAGTCTGCAACGCGGCTTGCTGCTGGGCCACCTGCGCCTGTGCGGCCAGTTTGGCCTGGTGCAGTTCTTCGCGTTCGAGCAGGTTCAAGACCAGCTTGGCCAGCGAGCGCAAAGACTGGCGCTGGCGCTCGTCGAGTTGGCGGGCCTGACGATCGATCACACACACCGTGCCGAGCGCAAAACCGTCGTCGGTGACGATGGGCATGCCGGCGTAAAACCGGATGTCTGGCGCCTCGTTCACCAAGGGGTTGTCCTGAAAACGCTCGTCGGTGGTGGCGTCTGTGACCTCCAGAATATCCTGCGGATGCAGGATGGCGTGTGAGCAGAAAGCCACTTCGCGCGGTGTCTGCGGGACGTCCAGCCCGACACGCGACTTGAACCACTGACGGTCGTGATCGATCAGCGAGATCAACGCGATGGGGGTGCCGCAGATGGCCGATGCCAGCGCGGTGATGTGGTCAAACGCTTCCTGGGGCAGCGTGTCCAGCACCCCGAAGCGGCGCAGCCGATCCAGGCGCTGGGCTTCATTGGGCGGTGGGAGGGCTGCTCGCATGGGGTCGCAAAAAATGTCGGACCTGTTTATCTCACAAATGGGCGGTCGGCAGTTCCAGGCCTTGCGCGCATGGGGAAATCGGGCAGCGCAGCGTACCGGGTTTGCCGGTTTGTCCGCTCCAAGCAACGCACCGGCTGCGGGCGCTGTGCTTCAAACCGACATGCCGCCCGAGACTTCGAGCACCGCGCCGTTGACGTAGCTGGCCTCGTCGCTGGCCAGGAAGGCGTAGACGTTGGCGATTTCTTCGGGCTGGCCCAGGCGGCGCAACGGCACGCGATGTTCCATCTCTTCGATCACCTTGCCCGGGATGGTGCTGAGGATTGGCGTGCTGATGAAGCCCGGCGCCACCGCGTTCACCCGCACGCCCTTGGGGCCGAGTTCGCGGCTCCAGGTCTTGGTGAAGCCGATCACGCCGAACTTGGTGGCGGCGTAGTTGGTCTGGCCGAAGTTGCCGTAGATGCCGACCACACTGGAGGCGTTGAGGATGACGCCGCTGCCTTGCGCCGTCATGGTGTCGGCCACGGCCTGGGCGCAATGGAACACGCCGCGCAGGTTGACGTCGATCACCTTGTCGAACTGCTCCAGCGTCATCTTCTGCAGCCGCGCGTCCTGCGTGATGCCGGCGTTGTTGACCAGCACATCGATGCGGCCGAAGCGCTCTTTCACCTGCGCCACCACAGCATCGACCATGTCTCGCTGGGTCACGTCCATCACGAAGCCGACCGCTGTGGCGCCCTCAGCCTGGCACTGCTGCACGGCGGCGTCCACCGCCGCCTGCTTCACGTCGCAAACGACGACGGTGGCGCCTTCGCGCGCGAACTTGAGCGCGGTGGCCAGTCCAATGCCCTGGGCGGCGCCGGTGATGATGCTGATCTTGCCTTCGAGTCGTTTCATGGTGCAGGTGGAGCGTTGACAGACAAAAGCCGGCGCGCTGGGGCAGCCGCCGGTCACTGATTCAAAGTTTAGAGGCGCCGTCTTGCGGCGCGATGACAGGGGGTCAGTACACCGGCTGGTGCTGGCGCAGGGCGGCCTTGACCGCATCGCCCAGCACAAAGCCGCTGCCATACCGGGCGGCCAGTTCCGCGCAGCGCGCCTCGAACGCATCCACCCCCATGCCGTAGACGAACTGCAGCGCGCCGCCGGTCCAGGCGGGGAAGCCGATGCCGAAGATGGAGCCGATGTTGCCGTCGTGCACGCTGGTCAGCACGCCTTCGGCCAGGCAGCGCGCGGTCTCCACCGCCTGGCGGTAAAGCAGGCGGTCTTTCACGTCCTGCAGGTCCCATCCGGCGCCCGGCTTTTCGTAGAGCGCCCGGAGCTGCGGCCAGAGGTGTTTCTTGCCGCCCTCGGGGTATTCGTAGAAGCCGCCGCCGGCCGCGCGGCCCGGGCGGTTGTGCTTTTTCACCATCTGCTCGACCAGCGTCTCGCCCGGCGTGGCGACGTACTGCTGGCCTTCCTTCTGGAAGTCGATGCGGGTCTGCTCCAGCACATGCACCGACAGGCTGAGCGCGGTCTCGTCCAACACGGCCAGCGGGCCCACGGGCATGCCCGCCTGCATGGCGGCGTTTTCGATCACCGGCGCCGGGATGCCTTCGCCCAGCATGGCGGCACCCTCCATCACGAAGGTGCCGAAGGTGCGGCTGGTGTAGAAGCCCCGCGAATCGTTGACGACAATGGGCAGCTTGCCCAGCGCCTGCACGTAGTCGTAGGCGCGGGCAATGGTCTCGTCGTCGGTGTCCTTGCCACGGATGATCTCCACCAGCTTCATCTTGTCCACCGGGCTGAAGAAGTGGATGCCGACAAACTTCTGCGGCTTCGCGCTGGCCTGCGCCAGGCCGCTGATGGGCAGGGTGGAGGTGTTGCTGGCGAAGAAGCCGCACTCGGCGAGCATGGGCTCGGCTTCCTTTGTGACCATGGCTTTCAGCTCGCGCTGCTCGAACACGGCCTCGATGATCAGGTCGCAGCCTTTCAGGTCGGCGGCGCTGGCGGTGGGGGTGATCAGGTTCAGGATGCCTTGCTGCTT
>JALOSH010000372.1 GCA_025458545.1 Hydrogenophaga sp. | reverse complement strand
GCGTTGCGCCTGGGGAGGCAAAGCACCATCCGCTGTTCTCCCGGCCGCAGCACCCGTCAACCCGAGACGGCACTGCGGCTCAATGCAACGTCAGCGGATACGAAGTAGTCTTGACCCGCACCACCGCTGGCTTCGCTTCGTAAGGCGCCGCCGCGGCGCCGGCTGGCCTGGCCGTGGATGGTGATGCAGTCGCCCAGCGCGTGGATGCGGTCGTTGCTGGTGCACAGCGTGGCCGCGTCCACCGCGATGCCGTTGTCCCACGCCAGTGCGGCGCTTTGCGCCAGGCGCGGCGGCGTGGCCAGCCCGGCGGCGGCCACCACCTGGTGGGCCACGAACTTCTGGCCGCAGGCGGTGGTGACGCGGTAGCGGTCGCCGAGTTTCTCCACGCTCGCCACTTGGACGCCGCCCACAAAGTGGATCGGCAGGTCTTTCCAGGCGTCGAGCAGCGGGCCACCGGCCTGTTCGCCCGGCCAGCGCGCCAGCGGCTGGGCCGTCACGTCCAGCAGGGTGATGCGGTGGCCGCCGAGCGCGAGGTCGTTCGCGAGTTCGCTGCCAATGAGCCCGGCGCCGACGATCACCACGTCTTTGGCCCCGGTCTGTTCCACCGGCCCCAGCGCGGCGCGCAGCCGCTGGTAAGCGCCCAGGTGGTTGATGCGCCAGCACAGCGCGGCGGGCAATGCGGGCGGCAGCGCGGCCTGCGCGCCGTGGGCCAGCACCAGCTGGTCGTAGCGCAGCGTGCCGCGCGTGGTGCGCAGGCTGCGGGTGTCGGTGCAGATGCGCACCGCGTCGGTGTGGGCGAGCAGGCGCACGCCCAGGCGCTTCGCGGCATCGGCGCCGGTTTCTTTCACCAACCGGCCCGGGTCCATCTGCCGCGCCATCGCCACCGACAGCAGCGGCTTGTCGTACACGTCGGCCGCGCAGGCGCTCACCAGGGTGATCGGCAGCGCCGCGTCGAGCGCGCGCAGCGCTTCGGCCATTTGCCAGCCAGCCCGACCACCGCCGACGATGACCACGCCCGGCTGTTGGCGGGACGCGGCATTCCACGCGGGCGCGGCAGCACCCGAGCGGGCGCGCAAGGCCTCGATGCTGGGCGCCTGGTAGAGCGTGAAATCGTTTTTGGTCACGCCGCAGAGCGGGCAGTACCAGTCGTCCGGAATGTCTTCAAAGCGCGTGCCGGCGGCCAGGCCGCTGTCGGCGTCGCCCACGGCCTCGTCGTAGATGTAGCCGCAGGCGTCGCAGATGTATTGCAAAAACGGCGCGCCGACGGCCACAGCCGGGATGGTCGCGGCCAGAGGCAGATCACGCACCTCGCCGTAGATGTCGGAGAGAGAAGTCATATGAAACCTCCGCCCTGCGGGCTGCGGTGCGAACTGACTTGGGAACGGCCCGGCGCTGTGCGCACTGGACTACCCTCCGTGCTGCGCACTGCGGGGCGAGCGCACTTCGGAACGGCCGGGCGTGCGCTCATGCCGGCATCACTTCCGCGCTCAGCCGCGCAATCTCTTTGCGCAGGTGTTTGATGGCGGGGGTGACGATGGCCACGAAGTGCGACTCGCGCACGCGGCGCTGCACGGCCGAGCTCATGAGGTAGCCGCGCGCGCCCTGGTGCATCAGCGCCGACTGCGCCGCGCGCAGCGCCAGCTCTGCGCTGTGGGCGCGCACATCCAGCACATCGATCAGAAACTCCACCGACGTATTGAAGGGCGTTTGTGCCAGACGCATCAGCCGCTCGGTGAGCGCGTCCAGCTCCGCCTGCAAGTCGTTGGGCCGGTCTTCCAAAAACTGGTTCACGTGGCCCAGCTGGTCCTCCACCGCCCAGATCGAATCGATGGCGCCCTGCGACACGCCCACCGCCCAGCCGCACTGCAGCATGACGAAGGCCGCGCGGATGCGGGCGATGAAAGGCTTGGCCGGGTCGGCCATGATCTCGTCGGGGCCGATGAAGTGGTCTTTCAGCCGCAAGGCGTAAGTGCCGGTGCCCTCCATCGCCGAGAAGCTCGGGCAGTTGACCAGTTCCACGCCCGCGCCGTCGCAGCGCAGCAAGAACATCACTTCGCGCACCACCTGGCCTTGTTCGTCCACCACACCGGCCAGCGCGCCACAGGCGTGGCCGGGGCCGAGGTTGCTCACCCAGGGCAGGCTGCCGTTGACCAGAAAGCCGCCACCTTCCACCGGCGTCGCCTTGAGCAACAGGCTCTCGATGTTGGCGTAGCTCTTCATCGGGTTGGACATGGCGGTACCGCCCAGCGCCTCGCCCGTGGCCAAGGCCTGCAGGGCGCTGCCGCTGAGCGCCGGGTTGCCCGATGCCTGCATGTACAGCCCGCAGACCGATTGGCACCACATCATGAAGCCGGTGGCGCCGCAGACCTGCGACACCTCGGCCATGGCGCGCAGGGTCAGGCCAAAGTCGCCGCGCCCCACCGGGGCGTCCAGGTGCGCGCTCATGGCGCCGAGTTTCGCCAGTTGCTGCATCTCCGCGCGCGGGTAGTGCCCGGTGCGGTCCATCGACTCCACCACCGCGGCCAGGGGGCCGCGCGCCACCTCGCGCACCGCCGCCAACAAACCTTCGGCGGTCTCCAGGTTGGCGTGTGCGGGCAAGTCCTTGGGGTTCATGGGTGTGCTTTCAAACCGTGGAGATCTCGAACGGGATCGGGTTGCGCATCGTGTTGGCCACCGGCGAATAGAAGTTCGCGTGCTGCACGATCTCGTCCAGCACCTCGCGGCTCGCGTCGCCCTCCACCAGCACCTTCACGCGGATCGCCTGAAAGCCCATCTCGGGCGGCGTTTTCTCCAGCGCGCCCCCGGCGCCCCAGGCGGCCGGGTTGCCAATGTCGCCTTCCAGAAACACCTCCAGCTTGCTCAGCTTCACACCTTTCCAGGTGGCCACGGCCGTCACGCCCACGGCGATGCAGCCGCCCAGGCCCGACAGCACGATCTCGCCCGGCGCCGGCGCCGTGTCTTCGCCAAACAGGTGCAGCGGCTCGTCCACCACCACCGTGTGCTTCTCGCCCACGTGCGAGATCGAGCGGTACTGCCCCTCCATCACGGTGTGGACCTTGTTGGTGCCGCGCCGCGCCGGGTTGGCCTTGCCGCCCGCGGCGAATTCGGCGAGACCCTTGCC
>JALOSH010000371.1 GCA_025458545.1 Hydrogenophaga sp. | reverse complement strand
CAGCACCCGCAGCATGGCGCAGTCGTCCAGGTGGCGCTGGGCAAAGCCGCGCGCCGCGATGGCCACGGCCACGGCCGAGAGCAATGCCGCCAGCAAAGCCACCAGGTTCAGGAATTTCTCGGCCCGCGCCAGCGTTTGCTGCATTTCGGGCCGGCCGCCTTCGAGCGACTCCAGCCGCAGCCCACGCACGCCGGGTTTGTCGATCTCGGTCTGCGCCCAGTCGGTGAAACGCTTGACCTGGGCATCCGCCCCGGCCACGGCAAGGCGGTAGGTGAGCCTGCTCGCCGGTTGCACCAGGCCGGTGGCCGGCAGGTCGGCTTCGTTGATCATCACCCGGGGCGCGAAGCTCATGAAGCCGGCGCCACGGTCGGGCTCCACCACGATCAGCTGCTCGATGCGGAACGCCGAATCGCCCAGCAGCAGGGTCTGGCCCATGCGCAGATCCAGCTGGATCAGCAGCGCGGCGTCCACCCAGGCGGTGCCGGGCGCGGGGATCTCGCGGGTGGCCACGTCGGGCTGCTGCGGCCCCGGCGCCACGCGCAGCGTGCCCCGCAGCGGGTAACCGGGCGCCACCGCCTTGAGCGCGACCAGCTTGGCGGCACCGCCATTTTCTTCAGTGGCACGGCCCATGGTGGGAAAGCCCAGGGTCCGGGCCGACGTCAGACCGAGCTGCTGGGCCTGCTCGGCAAACGCGGCGGGCGTGGGGTTGTCGCTGCTGACGACCGCATCGCCCCCGATGAGGGCTCGCGCATCGCGCTGCAAACCGTTTTGCAACCGGTCGGCAAAAAAACCGACCGAGGTCAGGGCCGCCACCGCGAGCGTGACCGCCACCATTAGCAGGCGCAGCTCGCCGGCCCGCCAGTCGCGCCAAAGCGAACGCCAGCCCAGGGACCAGAAGGAGACAGGAAGGGGTACGGGTTGGAAAGACATCCCGCCACCTTAACGCAAGCGCATCAACCGCGCGGTGCGGTGAGGTTTGAAGGGGTGCATGGTGGTCCAGCGGCCGCCAGAGAGGGAATGGCTCGTGGGCGTATCGGCCCAGTGACACCACCGAAGCGCGTGCCGCCGGGGAGGATGCGGTGGAACCGGCTTTGCCGGGCCACACGCATCGCCCCCTGGGGGGTGACGCCGAAGGCGGCGCGGGGGGATTGGTTGACAGGCTCTACTTCGTGCCAAAAATCCGGTCGCCCGCATCGCCCAGCCCGGGCACGATGTAGCCGTGTTCGTTCAGGCCGCGGTCCACCGCCGGGGTGTAGATCGGCACATCCGGGTGCGCGTCGTGAAAGGTCTGAATGCCCTGCGGGCAGGTGACCAGGCACACAAAGCGGATCGAGCGCGGGTTTGTCGCCTTTAGGCGATCCACCGCCGCCACAGCGGAGTTGCCGGTGGCCAGCATGGGGTCGAGCACGATCACGTCGCGCTCTTCCATGCCGCTGGGCATCTTGAAGTAGTACTCCACCGCCTGCAGCGTGGCCGGGTCGCGGTAAAGGCCGACATGGCCCACCCGCGCGCCCGGGATCACCTGCAGCATGCCGTCCAGAAAGCCATTGCCTGCGCGAAGGATGGAGGCGAGCACGATCTTCTTGCCGTCGATCACCGGCGACATCATTTTCTCCAGCGGCGTTTCGATCTCGATCTGCTGCGTGGGCATGCCGCGCGTGAGCTCGTAGGCCAGCAAGGCCGACAGCTCGTGCACCAGTTCGCGGAAGCTCTTGGTGCTGGTGTCTTGGCGGCGCATCAGCGTGAGCTTGTGCTGCACCAGGGGGTGGTTGATGAGGTGGACGTCGCGGCTCATGGCGGTCTGAAATCGCGTGGGGTGGGTTGCGGACAACAGCGCGCAGCGCAGGTGCCGAAGGCGTGATCGGCACGCACCCGAAGTGTAGGCCCGCCCCGCGCGCAGGCGGGCAGCGGCCGGTGGCCTCAGGCGATGCCCGCTTCCACCGGAAGCGCGTCAAAAACGATGCGCTGCGGGTGGGAGAAGCACAGGAAGCGCTTGTGCGTGGCACGACCGATGGCGCACAAACCCACCCGCTCGGCCACGTGCAGGCCCATTTCGGTGATGCCACTGCGAGAGATCACCACCGGCACGCCCATCTGGGCCGACTTGATGACCATTTCGCTGGTCAGGCGGCCCGTGGTGTAAAAAACCTTCTCACCAGGAGGCAGGGCAGACTGCAAGGCCATCCAGCCCGCGATGGTGTCCACCGCGTTGTGCCGGCCCACATCTTCGACAAACAACTGGAGGCGATGGTCCAGAAAAAAGGCACAGGCATGCACCGAACCGGCGGTTTTGTAGGTGCTGTCGCGCAGGCGGATGGTGTTGACGATCTCGTACAGCTGGGACTGGCTCAAACGGGCCTTCGCCGGGAGCACGATCCGGTCCACGTCGTCCATCAGCCCGCCGAACACACTGCCTTGCCCGCAGCCGGTGGTGACCACGCGGCGAGCCGTCCGTTCTTCGATGCGGTCAATGCCCGAACGTGTCACCACGGCGGCGGCCCCCACGTCCCAGTCCACGGTGATGGACTCGATCTCGTGCACGCCCTGGACCAGCCGCTGGTTGAGCAGATAGCCCAGCACCAGCCATTCCGGATGCGCGCCCAGGGTCATGAGCGTGACCAGCTCGCGCTTGTCGACGTAAACCGTGAGGGCGCGCTCCGCCGGGATGCGCAGGGCGCGGGTCTGGCCAGACTCGTCCACCACCGTCACTTCGCGTGTCAGATCCGCCCTCGCCTCGGTGAGGCGGGGGTGCATCGCACTTGCAGATGAGGATGGAGAGATATCCGGGAGGTCGGCCAAGTTCATGCGGTCAAGGATACGCCAGCACGGCCAAACCAGGCCCGGCGATCAGGACTTCTTGGCCGGCGCAGCGGCCGGGGCGGGAGCCGCTGGGGCCGCGGGCGCAGCCACCGCAGCAGCGGCGGGCACAGGCCAGACGAAGGCGCCAGGGTCGGTGCAGGGCGGCGTGGCGGTCGCTGGCTTCACCGGTTTGCCCGCCGCCGCAGCGGTCTTCTGGTAGTGGGCGGCAGCCCTGTCCATCGACAGGCAGAGCTTGTAGGCATCCACCTTGCCGGCGTGGGCGGTCTTGGCCTTGGCTTCCTCGGCCTTGGCTTTGGCAGCGTCGTCCAGCACCGGTGCGGGAAGCTTGGCCAGGGCGGCGGCCGACACCAGGGTCAGGCCCATCAACAAGAATGCTTTTTTCATGGCAATGCGTCCTAAGGGATCGGGTCAGGCCTTGGCCGCCGCCTGCAGCGGCGCGTCCGGTTCGGTCTTGCTGCGCTGGGCGGGAATCTTGCCTGCCTTCACATCGTCGTACCAGAGTTCGTGGTGCTCTTTGGCCCAGGTTTCGTCCACATAACCGGTCTTCATCGCGCTGTAAGCGCCCCGCATGCCCAAGGTACCCATGTAGATGTGCCCCATGAACATGGCCATCATCAACACAGAAGCGCTCGCGTGGATCATGTGAGCCACCTGCATGTTGGCGCGGGTGTAATCGACCGCGGGCACGATCTTGTCCAGGAAAACACCCGAGCCGGACACCAGCGCCCCCAGCAGGAACACACCGGCCCAGAACAACACTTTTTCGCCTGCGTTGAAGCGGTGCGACGGCACCTCTTGCCCGCCGAACAAGCCACCGGCCTTGAGCAGCCACTGAATGTCTTCCTTGCTGGGCATGTTGTCGCGAACGAAAACAAAGAACACCACGATCAGCGACACCACAAACACCGGGCCGACGAAGTTGTGGATGTTTTTCAGGGCATACGCCAACCAGCCAAACAAGGTGCTTCCGATGACCGGCAGCAGGAAGAATTTGCCGAAGGCCATGACGATGCCGGACACCGCCAGCGTCACAAAAGCACCAGCGTTGACCCAGTGCGCCGCGCGCTCGAAGTAGGTGAAGCGCTCGATCTTGCGACCGGTTTCCTGGCCGTGCAGTTCGATGGTGCCCTTCTTGAAGTAGAAGAGGGCCAATGCGACCAGCGCGATCAGGAGCAGCGAACCGCCGTAGGGAATGATCCAGTTGTTGCGAACCTGGCGCCAGGCCTCGCCGGCCGTGGTGAAACTGGAACCGGGGTATTGCACGAACGGCTGGATCAGGTTGCCCGCCTCCAGGTCCTGAGAAGGCGGCAAGCTGCTGTAGCCGGTGACGCCCTTGGCCACATCGCGCCACATGGGCGCGTTGTTGCCGGGTTGCACCTGCTTGCGCTCGGCATTGGTCTGGTTGGCGTAGTTGGCGTCTGAGCTGGCGTCGGGCGCGATCTGGAAGATGTTGGCATCCTTGATCCCGCCCATGATCGGGGCCGCTGACGCGGCGGCGGGAGGTGCCGGATCGTCGGGCACCGGTTCGCTTTTGGCGGCCTGTGCCTGGGCAAGTCCCAATGCACCAGCCAGGCACAGTGCCGTGCTCCAGCCGCGCAATCGGGTGAAAGTGGTGGGGCTCATGCGCGATTCCTCACTGGGTGGCGATGCGGGAATAGTCGTTTTGGCCATATTGGGCACGCGACTTGAGCTGCTGTTCCCAGCTGGTTTTGTCACCGGGCTTCCAGTTCGGGTCCTGGTATTGACTCTTCCCCACGCCGGAGTAGGACGAGGCGTCTTGCTTGGAACCGGTGGTTTCCTGAGGCTGCTCGCCGCAAGCGGAGAGCATGATGGTCAAGGTGTTGCGCATCACGATTTGGTTCCTCCCTGGGCGGTGCCGTAGGCGGTTCCCCAGCCCCACACTTCGGCGCCCTTGCCACGGCGCAGGACGCGGCTGCGGAAAATGTCCGCCACCGTGTCGCCGTCACCGGCCAGCAGCGCCTTGGTCGAGCATTGCTCGGCGCAAGCCGGCAACTTGCCTTCGGCCAGGCGGTTGCGGCCGTACTTCTCGAACTCGGCTTGCGAACCGTGGTCTTCCGGGCCACCGGCGCAGAAGGTGCATTTGTCCATCTTGCCTCGCACCCCGAAGCCGAACGGGCAGGCATAGCTGCAGTAACCACAGCCGATGCAGACGTCCTTGTCGTGCAGCACCACACCTTCGTCGGTGCGGTAGAAGCAGTTCACCGGACACACCGCCATGCAAGGCGCGTCACTGCAATGCATGCAAGCCACCGAGATCGACTTTTCACCGGGCACGCCGTCGTTGAGCGTGACCACCCGGCGGCGGTTCACGCCCCAAGGAACTTCGTGTTCGTTCTTGCAGGCGGTGACGCAGCCGTTGCACTCGATGCAACGCTCGGCGTCGCAGATGAATTTCATTCGTGCCATCGTGCGTTCTCCTTATGCTTTCTCGACGTTGCAGACCGTGGACTTCGACTCTTGCATCATGGTGATGATGTCGTAGCCGTAGGTGGTGGCGGTGTTGATGGCTTCGCCACGCACCACCGGCATCGCGCCGGCGGGGTAGTAGGCCTTCATGTCCTCGCCCTGCCAGCGACCCGAAAAGTGGAACGGCAGGAACACCGTTTCGGCGTCGACCCGCTCGGTCACCAAGGCCTGCACATTGATGCGCGCCCCGGTCGGCGTGCTGACCCAGACCCGCTCGCCGTTGCGAATGCCGCGTGACGCCGCCGTGGCCGGGTTGAGCTCAACGAACATCTCCTGCTGCAACTCGGCCAGCCAGGGATTGGAGCGGGTTTCCTCGCCACCGCCCTCGTACTCGACCAAGCGCCCGGAGGTCATGATCAGCGGGTACTTCTCGTGGACCTTTTCCTCCAGGTTTTTCTGCTGGAGCGACTTGTAGAGGATGGGCATGCGCCAGCGGGTCTTCTGATCGTCGTGGCTGGGGTACTTGGCGATCATGTCTGGCCGGTTGCCATAGATCGGCTCGCGGTGCTGCGGAACGGCGTCGGGGAAGTTCCAGACCACGGCACGGGCCTTGGCGTTGCCAAACGGGTGGCAGCCATGGGCCATGGCGACACGGATGATCGCGCCGGTCGGATCGGTCTTCCAGTTCTTGCCTTCGGCCTTGACCTTCTCGGCATCGCTCAGATCGTCCCACCAGCCCAGTTTCTTGAGCAGCAGGTGGTCGAACTCGGGGTAACCGGTGGTGATTTCCGAGCCCACCGAGTACGAGCCGTCGGCGGCCAACAGGCTCACGCCTTCACGCTCGACACCGAAGTTGGCGCGGAAGTTGCCGCCACCTTCCATCACGTGCTTGGAGGTGTCGTACAGGTTGGGCGAGCCGGGGTGCTTGAGCTCGGGCGTGCCATAGCAGGGCCAAGGCAAACCGAAGTAATCACCCGACATGTCGTAGCCGGTTTCCTTGTCCACCACCTTGCCTTTGCACTTGAGCGTCTTCACGTCAAAGGCACCCATGTGGCGCATGTGGGCCTTCAGGCGCTCGGGGCTCTGGCCGGTGTAGCCAATGGTCCAGACCGACTTGTTGATTTCGCGCAGGATGTCTTCCACCACGGGCTCGTCCATGCCCTTGACCTGCTGCATCTTGTAGTTCTTCGACAGCTCCTTGTCGAAGCCCAGCTTTTGCGCGAACTGGTGCATGATCATGTGGTCGCTGCGGCTCTCCCACAGCGGCTCGATGACTTTTTCGCGCCACTGGATCGAGCGGTTGGAGGCGGTGCAGGAGCCGCTGGTTTCGAACTGGGTAGCCGCCGGCAGCAGATAGACCGCGCGGTCAGGGTTCAGGTCTTCCGGCTTGCCGGGCATGGCCGCCATGGACGCCGTGGCCGAGGGGTAAGGGTCCACCACCACCAGCAGGTCGAGCTTGTCCATCGCGCGCTTCATCTCCAGACCACGGGTCTGCGAGTTGGGCGCATGGCCCCAGAAGAACACGCCGCGCAGGTTCGGGCCCTGGTCGATCAGTTCGTTCTTCTCCAGCACACCGTCGATCCACCGCGACACGGTGATGCCGGGCTTTTCCATCAT
>JALOSH010000370.1 GCA_025458545.1 Hydrogenophaga sp. | reverse complement strand
GCCGCTGCGCGGATCAAGGCGCTGGGTCTGCCCGCTGCCATCCTCACGCTGTGAGCCCGGTTGCATGAGTTGGCTGGACTGGGCCTTGCTGGCGGTGCTGTTGCTGTCGGCGCTGCTGGGCCTGTGGCGCGGGCTGGTGTACGAGGTGCTCTCGCTGGCGGTCTGGGTGGTGGCTTTTGTGGTGGCGCAGGCCTACGCCGCGCCGGTGGGCGCCTGGCTGCCGGTGGACGGTTTTTCGCAGCCTCTGCAGCTGGCGGCCGGGTTTGCGGCGGTGTTTGTGGCCACGGCTTTTGTGGGTGGGCTGCTGGCCTGGCTGGTGAAGAAATTCGTCGAGTCTGTCGGCCTCCGGCCGGTGGACCGCATCCTGGGTGGGGCCTTTGGCCTGGCCAGGGGCATGGTGATCCTGCTGGGGCTGGCGGTGGTGGTGAGCATGACGCCGCTGCAGTCGCAGGAGCGGTGGCGCGATTCGGCGGTGGCGGGCGTGTTGTCGCGCACGCTGCACGCCATCAAGCCCCTGTTGCCCGAGGCCTTGGCTCGGCACCTGCCGTAGCGTTTTTATTGTTTCCCTAAGGACCTGAACATGTGTGGAATCGTGGGCGTGGTGAGCCAGGCGCCGGTCAATCAGCTGATCTACGACGCGTTGCTGCTGTTGCAACACCGCGGCCAGGACGCGGCCGGCATCGTCACCCAGCAGGGCAACAAGTTCTTCATGCACAAGGCCAAAGGCATGGTGCGCGACGTTTTCCGCACCCGCAACATGCGCGCGCTGCCGGGCAACTGCGGTTTGGGGCAGGTGCGTTACCCCACCGCGGGCAACGCCTACAGCGAAGAAGAAGCCCAGCCGTTCTACGTGAACGCGCCGTTCGGCCTGGTGCTGGTGCACAACGGCAACCTGACCAATGCACAGGCGCTGAAGCAGGAGCTGTTCGAGACCGATCACCGCCACATCAACACCGCACGAGCTGGAGAAGGTCACGCGCGGCGTCACGCTCAAGCCCGCCGATGTTTTTGCGGCCGTGCGCGGTGTGCACCAGCGCGTGCGCGGTTCGTACGCGGTGGTGGCGCTGATCGCTGGCCACGGCCTGCTGGCTTTTCGCGACCCGTTCGGCATCCGCCCGCTGTGCGTGGGCCGCAGCCCGGCCGGCGTGATGGTGGCGAGCGAGTCGGTCACGCTCGAAGGCAACGGTTTCGAACTGGACCGCGACATCCAGCCCGGTGAAGCGCTGTTCGTGGACCTGGCGGGGCATATGCACTTCCAGCAGTGCGCCGCCCAGGTGAGCCACCACCCCTGCATCTTTGAATACGTGTACCTGGCCCGCCCGGACTCGGTGCTCGACGGCATTTCGGTCTACCAGGCGCGCCTGAACCTGGGCAAGACGCTGGCCAAGCGGCTGATCTCGACGGTGCCGCCGAACGAGATCGACGTGGTCATTCCGATTCCCGAATCGTCGCGCCCCAGTGCTATGGAGCTGGCTCAGATCCTGGGCCTGCCGTACCGCGAAGGCTTCGTGAAGAACCGCTACGTGGGTCGCACCTTCATCATGCCGGGGCAAGGCGTGCGCAAGAAGTCGGTGCGCCAGAAGCTCAACGTGATCGCCAGCGAATTCAAGGGCCGCAACGTGCTGCTGGTGGACGACTCCATCGTGCGCGGCACCACGTCCAAAGAAATCGTGCAGATGGCGCGCGACGCCGGTGCGCGCAAGGTGTACCTGGCCAGCGCAGCGCCGCCGGTGCGATTCCCCAACGTCTACGGCATCGACATGCCCACGCCGCACGAGCTCGTGGCACACGACCGCACCGTCGACGAAATCCGCGACATCATCGGTTGCGACGCGCTGATCTACCAGGACGTGGAAGGCATGAAGCAGGCGATCGGCTCGCTCAACCCGTCGCTGGCGGGTTTTGACGCTTCGTGTTTCGACGGCACCTACGTGACCGGCGACATCACGCAGGAGACCATCGCCCGCATGAACCAGGGGCGCGACCAGAGCGAAGAAGGCCAGGAAGACGCGTCGCGGCTGGCGCTGCCCAACGCGCAGACCGCCTGAGCGAGGTGATGGATGAGCACCGATACCCCCAAGTCCCCGACTCACTCGCTGCACCGCGAAACCCTCGCGGTGCGGCTCGCGGTTGAGCGCAGCCAGTACGGCGAAAACTCCGAAGCCCTGTACCTCACCAGCGGTTATGTGCAGCCCTCGGCCGAAGCCTCGGCGCGCCGCTTTGCGGGCGAAGAAGATGGCTACACCTACGGCCGCACCGGCAACCCCACGGTGACGGGCTTCGAGCAGCGGCTGGCCGCCATGGAAGGGACAGAAGCCTGCATGGCCACCGCATCGGGCATGGCCGCGGTCATGCTGATGTGCTTCAGCCTGCTCAAGGCGGGCGATCACGTCATCATTTCTCAATCCATGTTCGGTTCCACGCTCAAACTGATCGGGTCCGAGTTTGCGCGCTTCGGCGTGGAAACCTCGGTCGTGCCGCAGACCGATCTGTCCGCCTGGCGCGCCGCCATGCGGCCCACCACCCGCCTGCTGTTCGCCGAGACACCGACCAACCCGCTGGGTGAGGTGTGCGACATCCAGGCCCTGGCCGATCTGGCCCACCACGCCAGCGCGCTGCTGGCGGTGGACAACTGTTTTGCCACGCCCGCGCTGCAGCGCCCGGTCGAGTTCGGGGCCGACATCGTCATGCACTCCGGCACCAAGTACCTCGATGGCCAGGGTCGTGTGATGGCCGGCGCCTTGTGTGCCAGCGCACCGATGGTGCGCGAGAAGTTCCTGCCGGTGCAGAAGAACTCGGGCATGGTGCTGTCGCCCTTCAATGCCTGGGTGGTGCTCAAAGGCCTGGAAACGCTGGACCTGCGCATGAAAGCGCAAAGTGCCCAGACCCTGTCGCTCGCGCAATGGCTGGAATCGCATCCGGCGGTGGGCCGGGTTTACTACCCGGGCCTGCCCAGCCACCCCCAACACGAACTGGCCATGCGCCAGATGGGTGGCGTGGGCGGCGCTGTGGTGTCGTTTGACGTGAAAGCCACCGATGCACAGCAGGCGCGGCAGCGCGCCTTCCATGTGCTCGACAGCCTGCAGGTCTTGTCGCTGTGCACCAACCTGGGCGACACCAAGACCCTGTGCACCCATCCCGCCAGCACCTCGCACGGCAAGCTGTCCGAAGCGCAGCGCCAGGCCGCTGGCATCGGTCAGGGCCTGATCCGCGTGGCCGTGGGCCTTGAACACCTGGACGATGTCCGCGCCGATCTCGATCGCGGCCTCTCCAGCATCTGATGCCCCGTCTCTGATTTTTTTCACGACTCCATGACCGTCCGCACCCGCTTCGCACCTTCCCCCACCGGCTTCATCCACCTGGGCAACATCCGCTCGGCGCTGTATCCCTGGGCTTTCGCCCGCGCCACTGGCGGTATCTTCATCCTGCGCATCGAAGACACCGATCTGGAGCGCTCGTCGCAGGCCGCGGTGGACGTGATCATCGAAGGCATGCAGTGGCTCGGCCTCGATCACGACGAAGGTCCGTTCTACCAAATGCAGCGCATGGACCGCTACAAGGCGGTGCTGGCCGAGATGGTTGCGGGCGGGCATGTCTACCCCTGCTACATGGGCATGGCCGAACTCGACGCGCTGCGCGAACGCCAGATGGCGAACAAAGAGAAGCCGCGCTACGACGGCACCTGGCGCCCAGAGCCCGGCAAAGTGCTGCCAGCCATTCCCGAAGGCGTGAAGCCGGTTCTGCGCTTCAAGAACCCGCAGGGCGGTGTGGTGGCCTGGGACGACAAGGTCAAGGGCCTGATCGAGATCCGCAACGACGAGCTCGACGATCTGGTGATCGCGCGACCCGACGGCACGCCCACCTACAACTTCTGCGTGGTGGTGGACGACATCGACATGGCCATCACCCATGTGATCCGGGGT